>NZ_JBEXSD010000040.1:0-54027 GCF_040613495.1 Nocardioides sp. NPDC006273
CACACTGCTCAGCACGTAACGGCCGATAAACCATGACGACAACTCCTTCAGAACGAAGGTGTTGCGCTGACTCCTTGAATCCGCCCGCCGTTGGGCAGTCGTTCGTGGAGGTACGCCGCGTCGTGGGCGCGGTGGTGGTGGTGACTGCAGAGCAGGGCGGCGTTGTCGAGGTCGGTGGGTCCGCCTTGTGCCCAGGCGAGCCAGTGGTGGGCTTCAGCCCAGGTACCGGGGATGTCGCAACCCTCTGCCTCGCAGGTCGCCGACCTGAGCAGCAGGGCTCGGCGCTGCGCGGCGGTGAAGAAGCGTTGTAGGCGGCCGAGGTCGAGGACCTCGGAGGCCCCGCCGAGGACGGCCGGGATGATGCCCGCGGTGCACGCGAGCCGGCGGACTTCAGCTGCGGTGATCGCGGTGCCGCCGAGGATCTGGCCGATGCCGGTCTCGGTGCGGAGCTGGTCGAGGTCGATGGTCACGATGACGGTGGTCGCGTCGCCGCCGTGGATGGGGAGCCGGGTCGGGTCGAGGGTCTCCAGCATCTGGCAGAAGGCACGTCCGAGCCTGCGGGCGTAGGGCAGGTACTCGCCGGTCTCGGTGCGGGTCCCGTCATCGCGGCGCGGGGAGGCGAACGCTTCCAGGTTGGTCGCGAGCCGGTCCGCGGCCGCGTCGGGGACCACTGCTGAGATCCGGGTGGTGCCGTCCCCGATACGCCGCATCGTGAGCCGGGTCTTCTTCCTGGCGTGGGCCTCTTCGGCCGCGAGCCGTTTGGCTTCCTCGGCCTCGGCGATCTCGGGGGCGATGACGTCGAGGATCCAGCGCCCGAGGCGGCGCAGCCGAGACGGGTCGAAATCGGTCGCGTGGCCGACCAGAGCCTCCTCAGCCTTCACACGGATCACGGGATCCAAGTCGGCGGGCAGATCATCCAGAGCAGCCACGATCACGTGCGCCTGGGCGAGGTTGCACTCCCCGGCCCGCATCGCGGCCGCGACCCGGTGGTAGGTCCGGTCCAAAGCGGTTGCGAGCCGCAGGTCGGCACGCAGGTCCTCCGGGCGCTGCTGGGTGCGATGGTGCAGCCACGCGGCAATGTCCCGAGCCGCGCTCTCGGCGGCCACATCGTCGCCAGCCGCCATCACGCGTAGCTCGAGCTCGGCCAGCTGGGCTTTCGCCCGGGCGACCTCGACCAGCGTGGCGGCCTTCTGATCGGCCGCCATGAACGACGGGTTCGCGTCCGCGACCTGACCCAGGGTGCCGGTGATCGCGACCACGGCCGCCAGCACAGGATGCTGGGGCTGCTGCAGTGCGGTCATCGCGATGGTCACCTCCCGACGTACGAACTCAAAGGATCCGCACACACGCAGATCCGGCTTTGGTTCGCTGGTCCCGGAGGCCCGCCAAATACGGGCTATTACTTACCCTCGCAGCTCAGCGCTCACGCCCCTGGATCCCCTGGAATACCCCACGCCCGTTGTCTCCGGGACTGAGAGGCACGCCTCTGTCGAGGTGGTCGGCCTTCACGTTCACGCCTACCCCCACGATAACATATTATGTGAGACCAGGGAAGGAAAGGGATTCGAAAACCCGATCAGGGACAGGTATCCCCAGCTCAACCCAGGCCGCTGCTGGAAGCCCGCAAGACAGGTAAATGGCACCCAGCCCAGACACCCTGTCTTGAAATCTCCCAACCCAGACACCGTATTGGCCCCACCCACGCTGGAACTCAGGCACAGATGCCAGAGCCTCAGATACCCTGCGGACATGGCTGAACCGCTGGACGTGGGCCCGTTCTACCACGGCACGAAAGCCGATCTGCGAGTAGGAGAACACCTCACCCCCGGGTTCCGGTCGAACTACAAACCCGATGTGGTGATGAACCACATCTACTTCACCGCGCTACCCGACGGCGCAGGCCTGGCCGCCGAGATCACCCCCGGCGACGGGGCTCCGCGGGTCTACCTGGTCGAGCCGACCGGCGAGTTCGAGAACGACCCCAATGTCACCGACAAGAAGTTCCCAGGCAACCCGACTCGTTCCTACCGCAGCAAGGCACCGCTCCGGATCGTCGCGGAAGTCCACGACTGGCCGCGACTGACCCCCGAGGCTCTGCAGATGTGGCAAGAGCGTCTCGCTGCCATCCGGACCGACGACCGGGCCGAGATCATGAACTAGGCCGATCAGTGCAAGGCGGCGTCGGCCGCAGTCGTACGCAAGGCGTGGAAGGCGACCGTGAGCCCCGCCCGCGTAGGAGCACAGGCGAACGGCCCCGCCAACGCAACGAGATCCGGCGCAAACGGGGCAAGGCGGACGAGCCGGAGGTCACCGCCGTCGACCGAGGCGCGAACAGTCAGCGCGTCGCCAGACCGGCTGACTCGCATGAGAACCCTGCGGTCGTGCCAGTCCGGCGCTGGAGCCAGCGACCAGTCCGACCTACCGTCGGTGACGACGGCGCCGACCTGTGGGCGACCATCGGCGAACTCGACGCCTGCCTTGACCCAGTGCGTCTCGCTGACGCGTACGAAGATCCCGGCCTGGTCGAACTGCTGCGAGAAAGCGGCCGTGAACTCGACCTCGACCGCAGTGTCCTGGTCGAAGGGAGCCAGCAGGGCGTGCTCGCTGTCATGGACGAACCCGTAGGAGGTCGTACGCCACGCATCGCTCCCCTCGCCGGCGGTGACGAGGAGGTCGGAACCGCGCTCGACAGCGGCGACGGGCGGATGAGTCCAGCGCCCACTCCCCCAGCGGATGGACGTCGTCTCCAAACGTCAGCCCTCGCGGATGGTCATTCTGGAGATCCGGTCGCCGTCGACGTCGAAGACGAACTTCGAGCGACCGTTGGCATGGGTCGAGCGCCAGTCACCGACAACGGTCACCGCGGTGCCCGCGGTCTGAACCTCCTCGACGGCAAGGGTGCCGTTCGCGCCGATGAACTCGTTGTCGCTCCACCCCTTGATCTGCTCCCGTCCGGTGAAGACACGGCCCCAGTCGTCGACGGCCCCACCCTCGGTGAAGGCATCGAGGAAGGCGTTCTCGTCGTGCCGGTTGACGGCCTCGATGAAGGCCGCGACCGGCTCCGGGATCGTCTGGTCTGTCATGTGTTCGCTCCTTCTCAGCGGATGGCGTAACCACCGTAAGCCCGCCGTGGTGATGAACCGGCTCATGACAAGGCGGTCGCCACAGACTCAGTGTCGCTCCTCGAGCCCCACGGCCTGGCGCAGCGTACGCACCGATTCGGCGAGATCCTCGTCGTCACGAGCCCGGGAATCCATGAGGTCGGAGAGGGCCGCGGCGATGACGTTGAGCTTCTCGTGGGCCGCCTGCTCCGAGCGCCGCCCCGCGTTCTGGAGCAGCACCAGCAGGAGTAACGACAGGACCGAGGACCCGGTGTGCACCGCAAGCTCCCACTTGGTGCTCGAGGACCAGAAGGGAAAGCTCACTGCCCACAACAGCAGAGCGCCCACGATCACATAGAAGAAGGGAGCATGGCTGACCACAGAGGTGACGACCTCGACGAAGCGCTCGAAGGCGTTCAGCCCGTCTCCTCGCTGGCGTGACTTCCTGGCGCTGTTCTCTATGGTCATGCGGTCAACCTAGCCCCGATCAGGCAGCGATGACCGAGGTGACCAGGACGTACGCGGCCGTGCCGGCGAAGATGCTCAGCGTCATGCTGCCGCGCCACAGGTGCAGGCCGATGGTGATCGCGAGGGCCAGCACCGCCGGACCGACCGATGCCGCCACGACAGGGTCGGTGTCGCGGAGGGTGTAGACGGCGAGGATGACCATCATCCCGACGGGCATCCGCTCGCCGATGTGGGCCATCAGCGCACTGTGCCGAAGTGGCGCCAGCATCGCGAACGGGGCAGCTCGCAGTGCCCAGGTCACACCCGCGGAGACGGCGATACCGGACAGGACGTACCAGGGATCAGACACTGCGGCTCCTCCAGGCGGCGAAGACGTACGAGCAGACGAGCGCCGCGGCGAACATGCCCATCGCGATCAGCAGCATGTTCTCTCCCGAGACCAGAGCCGCGAGGATCGCGCAGCCGAGCGCGAGAGCCGGGATCGGCAGCGACCTGCGGACCTTGTACGCCTCGAGCCCGAGCACGACGAAGAGCGCGGTGACGGCGAACTCGAGGCCCACTACCTCCGGCGGGATCAGGGAGCCGACCCCAGCACCGACGGCCACGCAGACCACCCAGGCGAGGTGGAAGAACCCCTGGATGCTGAGGATCCTCGCCCGCGACCACTCCGCCGACTCCGGTGTCGCGGTGAGCGCATAGGCCTCGTCGGTGAGCGCGAAGGTGCTGTACGCCTTCCATCCGGCGCCGTGCACCCGGTGCAACGGGAACGAGATCGCGTAGAAGACGTGGCGGAAGTTCACCAGCAGGGTGCTGACGGCGATCTGCGCCAAGGGCGCCGCGACAGCCAGCAGACCGACGAGCAGGAACTCCATGGTGCCCGCGAACACGATCGCGCCGAGCACCGGCGCCCACCACCACGCGAGGCCGGAGTGGACCACCAGCACGCCGAGCGCGAGGCCCAGCGGGATCACGGCGACACATGCGGGCAGCACGGCCCGCCACCCTGCGGCGATCTCCTCGCGAGCCCCTGTCGGCTCGCGGGTCGCCGTGTCCATCTCCATCACTTGCATATGAGCAAGCGTAGGAGAGTTCAGACGCTCTCGGGTTGCCCATCAACAATGCTAAAGTGCCCCGATGCGCAATGATCAATCGATAGATGACCTGGATCGCGCAATTATTGCCGAACTGGAGGATGACGCCCGACTGAGCAACACCGAGCTGGCCCGACGTGTCGGGCTCACCCCGGCTCCCTGCCTGCGCCGCGTGCAGCGCCTGGAGCGCGACGGCGTGATCAGGGGCTACCACGCCAGCATCGACCCGAAGAGCGGCGGACGCGGGTTCGAGGTCGTCGTCGCGATCGACATCGCCGTCAACGACGGCAAGACCATCGAGGACTTCGAGACCGCGGCCGTCGCCGTTCCCGAGGTCACCGAGATGCGCCGCATGCTCGGTCAGCCCGACTACTACCTGCGCGTCCAGGTCGCCGACCCCGAGGCGTACGAGACGCTCCTCCTCGGCACGATCTCGCGACTGCCCGCGGTGAGCCGCCTGCTCTCCCACCAGACGATGCGGCTGGTCAAAGGCTAGAGCCGCGGGTGGCCAGCAAGATCAGACCGACCGTACGCAGCGAAAGCCGATATGCGTCGTCGCCGTGTCGTCTGCCTGCGGTGAGCGGGCCGCCGGTCGATAGCGCAGGCAGTACTCCGGGGCGCACAGGTGCGAGCCGCCCTTGAGGACCCGACGCGGGATCGTCGACCCGTTCTCGGCGCTCGTAACCGCCTGAGCCTCCTCCCGCGACGAAGGCCCACACCGGCATCCGTCACCACATGCACCTTGCCCGTCGAGCAGGTTCACCGGCTCGCGCCGGCGCTCGGGTTCGTGCCGTTCGGTGTAGAAGTCGGTCGTCCATTCCCAGACGTTGCCGATGCAGTCCAACATGCCGTAGCCGTTCGCCGGGAAGGTCCCCACCGGCGAGGTGCCCACCCATCGCGCGGCACCGGTGTTGCGCCACGGGAAGGAGCCCTGCCAGGTGTTCGCCATCAGGCGGCCGTCCGGGTGCACCTCCTCACCCCACGCGTACGTCGCGCCGGCCAGACCGCCGCGGGCGGCGTACTCGAACTCGGCCTCGGAGGGCAGCCGCTTGCCGGCCCACTCGGCGTAGGCCTGGGCGTCCTCCAGAGCGACCTGGGTGACCGGATGGTCCTCCCGGCCCTCGATCGACGATCCGGACCCGAACGGGGACTTCCAACTCGCGCCCGCGCCCCATGTCCACCATTGCCGCCAGTCGCGCAGGTCGACCGGTCCCCGGGTGGGCACGAAGACGAGCCCACCCGGGACCAGGTCAGCCGGATCGGCGCCTGGGAAGTCCGCTGGATCCAGCGGCCGCTCGGCCACGGTGAGGTAGCCGGTGGCGGCGACGAACGCGGCGTACTGGGCGTTGGTCACCGGATGCAGATCGATCTCGAACGCCGCGACGGTGCGCTCGTGGACCGGGCCTTCGTCCGGGTAGAACGCCTCCGATCCCATCGTGAACGTGCCGCCGTCGAGGCGGACCATCCGGGTCGGTTCCGACATCTCAGCCACGGGACCCGACTCTACGCGTCACTCGGTTCGGGCAAATAGCGCTCTACTGCGCTGCTCCCCCGGGGACCACGCTGAGCGCCTGCCGCGTACGGTCGTCGGCGGGAACGAAGGTCTCCAGATGGAGCCCGTTGAGCGTGACGTCGGCGGCGCTCTCGATCTGGCTGGCGACGCTGAAGAAGCGCAGCACGTGGCCACCCGTCTCGATCTCCAGCGGGACGACGGGGTCGGCGAGCGGTCGCGCGGACGGCTCTCCACCAGAGGAGTACGCGGTGACCTCGTCTCGGAGAGCGACCAGGGCAGGCTCACCGCCGGTGTGCGTGATGCGCCGACCGAGCTGGTGGAGCAGGTGCGCTCGCCAGACCGGCAGGTTGCGGATGGCCCCGGCGAGGCCTCGCGGATGCAGGCAGAGCCGGATCACGTTCAGCGGCGGCTCGAGCAACGCGGGGTCGCAGCCGGCGAGCAGCGCGTCCACTGCCTCGTTGGCATCGACGATGTCCCAGTGGTCGTCGAGGAGCAGGGCCGGGTACGGCGCGTGGGCGTCCAGCAGGCTGCGGAGTCCGGCCATCACCGGCGCGAGCGCGTCGTCATCGGTGGCGCGCTGCGGGTAGCGAGGAGCGAAGCCGCCGGCGAGTAGGAGCCGGTTCTGCTCGGCCATGGGCACCCGCATCACCTCGGCCAGCCGAACGATCATCTCCGGGGTCGGCCGCGAGCGGCCGTTCTCGACGTAGCTCAGGTGCCGGGTGCTCACCTCTGCCTGAGTGGCGAGGGCGAGCTGGCTCAGGGACCGCAGCTCCCGCCAGCGGCGGAGCTCGCCGCCGACCGACGGTGGCGGTGAGGTCAGAGTCGTTGTCACGGCCCGAGGCTAGCCAACCTCGGATCGCGACGGCCATGACCTCGGAGGTCATCGACCGATGCCCCGCTCAACGGCGAACCTTCTTCCACAAGCCCCATCGAGAGAAGGAAGACACCATGAACGACATCGTGACGCGCTACCTCGACACCTGGAACGCGACCGACGAGGCACTCACCGAGCTGCTGGCCACTCACTGGGCCGACGACTGCGTCTATGTCGATCCGCTCGCCGAGGTCCAGGGACGCGAGGCGGTCGCCGCGACCATCCAGGCCGTACGCGCACAGTTCCCCGGCTTCGTGTTCACCCCCGTCGGAGACGTCGACACGCATCACCAGCAGGCCCGCTTCCAGTGGGGCCTCGGACCCGCCGGCGAGGAGCCGATCATCATCGGCTTCGACGTGGTCGTCCTCGACGACGACCAGCGAATCCGTGACGTACGCGGCTTCCTCGACAAGGTGCCCGCCTGAGTCGATCACCGTGCGCTGAGCTGCGGCGGCCGGGGTTGGAATGTCACGGTTGGGCGGCCCGAGCTGCCGTCACGTGTGACATGTGCCCGGACGCCGTAGACCTCGGCGATGAGCTCGGAGGTGAGCACGTCCACCGGAGCACCCGCGGTGGTCACCCGCCCCCTCTGGAGCACCACGACGGTGTCGCAGAACATCGCGGCGAGGTTGAGATCGTGCAGGGCGACGATCGCGGTCACGGGCAGCGCGGAGACGAGGTCCAGCAGCTCGAGCTAGTGGCGGATGTCCAGATGATTCGTCGGCTCGTCGAGCAGGAGCTCGCGCGGTTCCTGGGCCAGGGCCCGAGCGATGTGCACCCGCTGGCACTCCCCACCGGAGAGGGTGTGCCAGAGGTGATCGGCTTTCGCGGTGAGCCCGACGTGCTCGAGTGCCTTCGCGATGATGCGTTCGTCCCGCGCGAGCTCACCACCGAACGCGGAGCGGTGCGGCGTGCGGCGTGCGGAACCACGTCGCGCACCACGATGTCCACATCGGTGTCGGCGTGCTGGGTCACGCTCGCCACGGTCTGCGCGATCTCACGGCGGCGCAGTCGGGAAAGCTCGGTGCCATCGAGCGTGATCGTCCCGGCGTCAGGCTCGGCGATGCCCTGGAGCAGCCTCAGGAGCGAGGACTTGCCCGAACCGTTGGGACCCAGCAGTCCGACTGTCGATCCGGGCTCGGGCTGCAACGTCACGCCGTCGAGGACGAGCGTGCCGCCGCGCCGCCACGAGACGCGCTGGGCTTCGAGTGTCATGCGCGCCCCCTTCTGCGCACCAGCAACAGCACGAACACCGGGACACCGACGAGGGCGGTCCCGACACCGACCGGCAGCGGGGGGGTGGGCGCGAAGGCGACCCGGGAGACCGCGTCCACCCAGACCATGAACCCTGACCGCAGTTCTCGAGCGCGAGCGGGTAGGCGGTGCGGACGCACTCAGCCCCAGCCGCGTCCGGCCGTCAGCCGGGACGAACGTTTCGGAGATCGCGCCGCGCGAACTCGGCCCCCGGAACGCCACCGCCAGCGAGGAGCAGGTTGGGCAGTTCGCGCATGTCGTCGAAGACGACGGTCCCCGGGCCCTCGAGTCGTTGGGCGGGCGTCGGGCCTCCGGCATAGCCGAAGGCCCGCATCCCCGCCGCTCGCGCAGCCGCGACCCCGGGCCCGCTGTCCTCGACCACCACGCACGCCTCCGGGGCGACACCCATCCGGTGAGCGGCATGCAGGAAGAGGTCCGGTGCGGGCTTGCCGCGGGAGACCTCGCTCGCACTGAAGATGCGGCCGGCGAAGGAGTCGTACAGCCCGGTGCGCCCCAAGGTGTGGCGCATCTTCTCGTGCGACCCGCTGGACGCGACACAGGTCGGAAGAGTGAGGGTGGCGAGTGCCTCGGGCAGACCGTCCACCGGCTCGAGACCGAGATCCACGGCGTCCCGATGGCGCTGGATCAGCTGGCTCCACCACAGCGAAGCCGTCTGCGTGCCCAGCCGCTCGGTGAGCTGCTCGATGATCGACTCCCGGGAACGCCCGATGAAGCGTTCGACCACATCGCCGGCGGTGAGCGGCCAGCCGAGTTCCGCGCCGAGCTCGATCTGGAGGCGTACGGCGAGACGTTCGGTGTCGACCAGGACGCCGTCGCAGTCGAAGATCACCAGCTCGATCGGCGCGGCGGACATCAGGTCTCGTCCGTAACCAGCGGCGAGAGCGGCCGTTCGAAGAAGGTCTCCAGGACCACCGTCGCCTGCGTTCCACTGACCCCCTCGATGGCGTAGATCCGGCGCAGCACGTCCTGCAGCTGCTCGGTGGTCGAGGTCCTCACCTTCACCAGCACCGAGGCGCTGCCCGCGATGACATGCGCCTCCACGATCTCCGGGAGTGCGGCGAACGCTTCCGCCGAGTCTCCCATCCACGACGTCGAGTCGACCATCACGTACGCCAGGACGCCGCTGCCCACGGCGGCGGGGTCCACGTCGGCGGTGGTGCGCCGGATCACGCCGCCCTCCCGCAGCTTGCGTACGCGCTCGTGAGCCGCGCCCGCGGAGAGGCCGACGGCCTGGCCGAGTGTGGCGTAGGACTGGGTGGCGTCGCGCTGGAGCTCGGCCAGCAGCTCGCGATCGATCTGATCCACAGGCTCTCCGTTCAGAAATATCTTGCGCTGACCATATCTGATCTTGCAGTCTTCGTCTCAGGCCGATTCACATTCGGCACATTGGAACTTCGAGGAGTGGATTCTATGAGCGGCGATCGCCCTGGGCTGTACGAGATGCTTGACGACCGGTTCCGCACCGGGCGGTGCATGAACGGTGACGAGGCGCTGGAGGTCCTGTTCACCGGCTGCCGTTGGGCCGAGGGGCCGATCTACGTTCCCGCCTGGCGCCAGGTGATCTGGAGCGACATCCCCAACGACCGGATGCTGCGCTGGGACGAGGAGACCGGCAACGTGGGCGTCTTCCGCCGCGGTGCCGGACACACCAACGGCAACACCCTCGACCGCGAGGGCCGGCTGATCACCTGCGAGCAGGGCAACCGCCGGGTCACCCGGACCGAGCACGACGGCACGATCACCGTGCTGGCCGAGCGCTGGCAGGGCAAGCGCCTGAACAGTCCCAACGACGCGACCGTGAAGTCCGACGGCTCGATCTGGTTCTCCGACCCCGACTTCGGCATCACCAGCGACTACGAGGGCTACCGCGCCGAGAGCGAGATCGGCTCCAACAACGTCTACCGGATCGACCCCGCCACCGGCGACGTCCGTCTGGTCGCGGACTGCTTCGGCGCCCCGAACGGGCTGGTCTTCTCCCCCGACGAGCGCCAGCTCTTCGTCTCCGACACCCGCGCGGGCCTCATCCGGGTCTTCGACGTACGCGAGGACGACACCGTCTCCGACGGCGCAGTCTTCGCCGAGGCCGGCGCCCGCGCCGACGCCCGCTTCGACAACCTCCGTTTCGACGACGGCGGGCGGCTATGGGTCGCAGCGATGAACGACGGCGTGCATTGCTACGACCCCGACGGCACCCTCATCGGTCGCCTCGACGTCCCCGAGGCAGTCGCCAACATCTCCTGGGGCGGAGCCAAGCGCAACCGGCTCTTCATCACCGCCGAGACCAGCCTGTACTCGGCGGTCATGGGCGTCACCGGCACCCACCAGACCGGCCCCGGTCGGCGGCCCTGGCTGGAGGCGGCCGCTCACAAAGATACCAACGGCTCGTCCCGGTAGGCCGAATGGAGAATGCGCATGAACTCGGCGTCCGGACGAAGGAGCGAACCACCGATTCGTGCGATCGAGATGCCGGGCGTCCACGAGTTCATCACCACTGCAGAAAGGTGGTCGCCGAGCTCCTCGCGGCGTACGTCGCGCGTCTGCTGCGCGATGCCGAGCCCGCGGAGGCGGCGGTCCAGGATCTGCATCGTGACTCCAGTCAGGATCTCGGCGCGAGGCCAGATCACGGATTCCCCGTCCCAGAAGGCCAGGTTCCAGATCGTCGCTTCGCTGAGCCGGCCCGAGCGATCGACGAACGCGGCGTCGTCGAAGCCGCGCGCCTCGGCACGTCGGATCAGAAGGGTCTTGGAGACCTCGCCCACGTGCTTGACGTGCGGCAGGTGTCTCTCGTGCTCGACGACGTCGAGGGAGAGCGGACCCGTGGGCGGCGTGGCGGGATCGGTGATCTTGACCAAGACGTCGAGGTCGACGGAATCGATGGCCGGCGCGAACTCTCCGGGCCGCGAGGTGACGAAGCACGTCAACGAAACGTCGGCCGGACTCACGGCCAGCGCGCCGCGCAGCCGCTCGACCAGCACCTCATCAGGCAGGTGCCGCCCGAAGAGCTCGTCGCTGGCCTCTCGGAGACGGGCGAGATGCAGGTCCAGGCCGCGAGCTCTGCCGTCCCGGACCTGCATGGCGGTGAAGTGGGCGTAGCCGGCGAAGGCCAGCGGCGCGAGGTCGGCCGAGGTGGCCACCCTACCATTGAGCTGAGTGATCGAAGTGGTCATGGCTGCGACCGTAGGAGCTGACACCAGTGGCAGAGGCAAGTCCTGGCACCGTGTATCGACCGCTACGGATCGGGGACCTCGCCGCGGTCACGTCCACGACTCCGAGGATGCTGCGGCACTACGAGAACCAGGGCCTCATCGAGGCCGAGCGGTCCTCGAGCGGCCAGCGGCTGTTCGACCCCTCGGTCATCGGGCAGGTCCGCTCCATCCGTCGCCTGCTCGGGGCGGGCCTGCCCGTCGTGGCCATCCGCGAGCTTCTCGACTGCATCCACGACACCGACCGGATCGAGCCGTGCGCCGTGCCGATCCTCGTCGAGCACCTCCATGCCTACGACGGACGCATCGCGGAGCTGATCAGCACCCGCGACGCTCTCCAAGGACTGATCGACGCCTCACCGGCGGGATGACCGGACGCCGATGTCTGTCTCGGGCCAGAGCGATCCCGCAGCGTGCCCCATCAGCAGCTTGGGGTAGTAGGACCAGGCGAACCATGGTGCGACGGTCGAGCTTCCCAGCGCGCGGTCGAGGACGAGACCGCCAGCGGTCAGAGCCAGCCCCAGGCTGCGTCGATGGATCGGGGAACGTCGGATGACGGCGGTCGAGAGCATCATGTAGCCGTACTGGGCCAGGGCCCAGGAGGCGACGTTGTCGCGGGCACCCACGCGATGGTCGGCCCAGGCGACCGCGACAGGATGTCCGTGCAGCGCTGCGAACCTGAGGTGGTCGGCGTCGTCCTGGCCGGCACGTTCGTACCACCGGACGGAGGCACGGGTGTTGTTCACGTACGCGCCACCGATCAGGTCGAGGGCCAGCGCGGCCATGGTCGTCGTCGACGCGGCGCCCGCCCCGCTGCGCTTCGCCCACATCGCTGCCCCGACCATTCCGACGACGGCGGATCCGAGGGCGATCGTGGTGTTCGTACGAGTGGCCTCCGGTCCCACCAGGTTCGCCCAGCCACTCTTGACAGATTCTGTCCAGACGCTCATCGTTTGCCTCCTTCGGCGGTTCGAGCTGCTGGTCGGCTCTCGGCGAGGTCCTGCGCGGCGGCGATCACCTCGGCCGAGTTGGTGATCATGGGTAGGTGCGCGCTGGCGATCTCGGTCACGCCGCTTGCGCCGAGCCGCGCTGCGTAGCCTCGCTGCATGCTGGCGGTCAGCTCGGCATCATCCGTGGTGACGACGTACTTCTTGAACGGCACTGCATGCATCGCCTCGTACCCCGTCGTGCGGGTGGTGAAGTACTTCAGCGGTTCGGGATCCATGTCGGCGATCAGCCGCTGCACGGCTTCTTCGTCGAGCCCCGCGGCGAGGCCTTTGCGGATCGCCGACTCGGGAGGTCGGGTGCCCGCGACGCGGAGGATCAGCGGTAGCACCACCTTGTTGGGGAACGGAAGCGACGAGGCGAAAGATCCACCGGAAGCGGGGATCACCGCGGCGACCCCGAGTACTGCGGCCACTCGACCCGCGGCGAGGTGTGCCAGCTCGGTGGCGACCACCCCTCCGGCAGAGTGCGCGACGACACCGAAGGGGCCCTCCGGAGCGGCGTCGAGAGCCGCTCGCGCGTAATCGGTGATGGTCCCTGAACCTGTCGCGGGACGAGGGGCGACCGCCGACGGGGCAGTGATCCCGGAACGAACCTCGTCCCAGATCCAAGCGGGAAGCCCGGCACCGGACAGGAAGAGAAGAGGAAGTGTCATACGCTTCAAACTACGGCTAGAGGCCGACAGGCCGATGTCGGCATTAGGGTCGCGTTGTGGCGTTCTCGAGATCGGCTGATCCGCATCTGACTCTTCGTCGGATCGAGCGGCAGCACGCCCTCATCGAGCAGCTGCGATGGCAGCGCGGCGTACCGAAGTCGGCACTCGCACTGGCTCATGCTCTCGAGGTGACCGCACGGACCGTCGAGCGCGACATCGCCCAGATGCGGGAGAGCGGCATCCCCATCCGGGTTCAGCGAGGCCCGGGAGGCGGCTATCTCCTGGATGTGCGGGCGAGGCTGGACCCCATCTCTCTCGAACCGGACGAGGTGGCGGCGCTGATCGTCGCGCTGGTCGCCCTCGGTCCCACAGCGACCGACTCGGCGCGGACGAGCATGCACAAGCTCACCCGAGCGCTGCTGCCCCCGGTGTAGCCGCGGAGCCGTCGAGCGTGTCCGACGATCGCGGGCGCAGCACTGCCTGCGCGTACGATCGAGGCAGGAGCTGCCCCTGGTTCCCCAATGACGGGAGTCCGGATGTCCGGCACCGAATCACCCCTGTCCATCGTCCCCAGCTCGTCGAGCAGCAACCTGCTCACCCTCGGGATGCTCGCCGCCTCCTCGATGGAGAACGAGCGGCGGCTGCCGATCCACCCTCATCACCTCGATCTGATCGACCCGGATCTCCGTGCGCGGATGATCGTCGAGCGTGGCTACGGCGCCGACTTCCAGCTGGAGTCCGGCTACGTCGAGTCGCGGGTCGGCAGGGTCGCGGATCGCTCCGCGGTGATCGAGGCGGCTGACGTGCTGCTGCTGCCGAAGCCGCAGGCTGCCGACGTGGCCGCGATCCCCGAGGGCCGCGTGCTGTGGGGATGGCCGCACTGCGTGCAGGACCCCGAGCTGACCCAGACCGCGATCGACCGCCGGCTCACGCTCATCGCGTTCGAGGTGATGAACCACTGGAGCCACCGCGGTGACTTCAGCCTGCACGTGTTCCACAAGAACAACGAGCTGGCCGGCTACTGCTCGGTGCTCCACGCCCTGCGCCTGATCGGATCCACGGGCATGTACGGGCCTCGTCGCAGCGCGGTCGTCATCGGCTTCGGTGCGACGGCACGAGGCGCGGTGACCGCGCTCACGGCGCAGGGCATCCACGACATCCAGGTCCTCACCCAGCGCGGCGTCGCAGCGGTCGGCTCCCCGATCCACGGCGCGCACATCGCCCAGCTCAACACCGGCGACGGCGAGACCCACCTCAGCGAGGTGCACACGTTGGACGGCAACGTCCTGCTCCCGGAGTTCCTGGCATCGCACGACATCGTCGTCAACTGCACCCTCCAGGACGTCGCCGCGCCGTTGACCTATCTGCGTACCGAGGATCTGGCGGGGTTCGCCCCGGGCAGCCTGATCGTCGACGTCTCGTGCGATGAGAAGATGGGGTTCGAGTGGGCGAAGCCCACGACGTTCGACGACCCGATGTTCACGGTCGGCGACGGCATCAACTACTACGCGGTCGACCACACCCCGTCGTACCTGTGGAACTCGGCCACCTGGGAGATCAGCGAGGCGCTGCTGCCGTTCCTGCGTACGGTCATGGAGGGGCCGGCCGCCTGGGAGACCGACCTGACCGTCACCCGGGCGATCGAGATCGAGGACGGCGTGATCCGCAACCCGAGCATCCTGAGCTTCCAGGATCGCGACCCGGCTTATCCCCACGTTCGCGCGGGATCGGTGCTCAGCGGATCAGTCAGTTCGAACTGACTAGCGTTCTGCGTCCTCGACTTCCGCGCCCGCCGGAACCTCACCAGCGACGAGCGCGCGACTCTCGCACGCATCTACCTTGATCGGCATGACGCCATCAGCACGTGGGACATGGTGGATCGGGCGGCCCCGCGGGTGCTCGGCTGGCCGATCCTCATCGGAGCCGTCGACGGCTCCGTGCTCGACGAGCTCGCGGGCGCTGCTGATCCGCTCCGACACAGATCAGCGATCACGGCACCCCTCTGGTTCATCAAGAAGGGAACGTCCGCAGACGTAGAACGCGGGCTCGCGATCGCCTCGACTCTCGATGGCGACGAGCACCCCCGCGTCCGATCCGCGGTCGAGATCTATCGAAAGCACGCACTTCAGCGGAACGCGTCCCGAACTGAAAGAGAGAACGCCAGGAATCTACTCGGCGCTCAACGGAGCTTGACTCCTTCCCGTCATCGATATTGCGGACCTTTGATGTCGATGATAGCGTCATAGCGGCCCATTCATGACCTCGACCGAGGCTGCTCGGGACCTGCAGCTGAGCTCGGGGTGACGACACGCTCGGAGTTCGGACTTCACGGACGAGGTCGCCGATTTTTCGCCCCCAATCCTGGATACCACCTACCGAAGGGTCGCTATGCCTGCACGAATGAAGGATGTGTACAAGCTCTCTGCCGATGGTTATCGAGGGCTCAATGCAGTCGAGGAGTACGTGAACAGCAGCGAGATCCCCCGCGGTCTCCTCGAGCTCGTGCGAATCCGAGCCAGTCAGATCAATGGGTGCGCGGTCTGTATCGATATGCACTCGCGTAAGGCGCGGTCGGTGGGCGAGAGCGATGAGCGCCTCTGGTCGGTCGCGGCCTGGCGGGATACGCCGTTCTTCACCGACGCTGAGCGCGCCGCGCTGGCACTGACCGAGGCGATCACCCGCATCGCCGACAGCTCCGTGGGAGTTCCCGACGACAGCTGGGACGAGGCCACCGATCATTTCACAGATGCGGAGCTGGCCGCGCTGGTGACCGCAATCGCATCGGTCAACGCGTGGAACCGGATAAACGTGGCCACGCGACTCGTCGCCGGTAGCTTCCGCTGACCGTTTGAGTGCTCCGCTGTGAACACGATCGACGTGTTGCAGAGCTTCGACGGCGAACCCGCGGAAGCAGCTCGTCCGCCCTTGCGGGGGATCCGACTCCCTCGCAAGGGTGATCACCCGCGATGCCAGGATCGCCAGAGTCAGAGACATGACGATCAAAAAGCTTCTCCACGTGTTCCACCCCACCGCTCCGGCCGTCGGCGACACCGAGCGGCCGGTGCCGCGATGGATCATGCGGCTGGCCTACGCGATGCCGTTGCTGCTGCTGCCGGCATGCCTGTGGCGGCTGCCCTTCGCGTTCCATTTCGAGATGGGGCAGCATCAGGACGGGGGCATGCCGGCCTTGTGGCTGAGCATCCCGTACGTGTTCGGGCTCAGCGTCCTGTCGGAGCTGGTCGCGTTCCTGTGCATCGGGCTGGTGCGCGGTTGGGGCGAGGTCGCCCCCGCACGGCTCCCGTTCATCGGCGGAAGACACATCCGGCCGATGGCGGCGGTGATCCCTGCCCTGCTCGGCGGTCTGACCCTCACCGCGCTGTTCGGATCCATCCCGCTCGGTGGCGGTCAATCACTGACCGTGTTCGGCATCGCGGACCACGTCACCTATGACAATGGGTGGTGGGAAGCGCTCGCGATGACCTGCACCGCTCCGCTCCCCATCTGGGGACCGGTCGTCGTCGTGCTCGCCATCGCCTACTACGTGCGTCGCCGTCCCCGCCCCGGCAACCAGACGCCCGCGCCCGGCTCCGCCCAGCGCAAGTCGGCGAACGTGTGACCGGGCTGCGTAGCGCCGCTCTGATCAGGCCTGCACACTGGCACCGAAAGTATGATCGGATCGTCGCATGGAGATCGAGCGCATCACCCCCATCCTGACCGTCGAGGATCTCGCGACCGCCACCACCGAGCACACCGGCCTGCTCGGCATGCGGGTGGTCATGGACATGGGGTGGATCGCCTTCCTGGCTGACGGCGCCGGCCACCAGATCGGACTGATGACCACTGACGCGACCGCCTCCGTCAACCCGGACGTCTCGATCTTCGTCGACGATGTCGAAGCCGCCCACGCCGCGGCGGTGGCCGCGGACGTTGAGATCGTCCACCCTCTGTCGACGGAAGAGTGGGGCGTACGCCGCTTCTTCTACCGCGACTCGTCCGGACGGGTGATCAACGTCGGCTCCCACACCTGACCGTTGCGAGACAGCTCCTCGGTACGCTCTGGCCGTGTCCGGAGCGCTTCGCGAAGCTGTTTCGAGCTCAATCTCGGGGAGCGCCCGCCTGCCAGATGGCCAGCAACAGATCCGCCCGCGGCCGACCCGGCTCGGTCCGCTCTGGCCCGAGTCCTGCTTGCTGGAGCAGCACCACGGACGATCAGGATCAGCGCGACGATCGTCGGCACATACATCAGCATCAGGAAAGCGGTCAACATCGCCGCAGCCTGACCATCCATCACAGCTCCACTCCGTCAGCCGAGACTTCGGCAGATCCTAGCCGCGATTCGTCGGCTGGCATTGCCACATTCGGCTCGATCTCGAGTGCAACGTTCTGGGTCTCCCGTACGACTGAAAGGTGTGATGACCACGAAGGGGCACGTGCCCAACGCTGGGTTCGAGGAGGCGTACCGGGAGCACCGGATGGCACTCCTGCGGCTGGCGTACCTGATTTCTGGCTCGCATGAGGTGAGCGAGGATGTGGTGCAGTCAGCATTCACCTCGGCGCACGAACGCTGGGATCAGATCAAGAACCCGTTGCCCTACCTCAAGAGGGCCGTGGTCAATCTCGTCAAGGATGGTCAGCGGCGGCACTTCCGCCTCAGAACCAAGGTTGTTGAACGACCACCGGTGGTCCTGCCGCATGAGCTAGACGAGGCCTGGACACAGATCACGCAGTTGCCGTGGGTACAACGCGCCGTCATCGTCCTCCACTACTACGAGGACCTTCCCCTGGCTGAGGTTGCAGACATCCTCAACCGCCCCGCCGCAACCGTCCGCTCGGACCACCGACGCGCGCTGGACAAGCTCCGAAAGGCACTCGCATGAACGACATCCGGAACCCGGAGAGCCTCGGACTGCTTCTGCGCCACACCCTGCACACGGTTGCCGACACCCTCACCGAGGACGACTTCTCCGCAAGCCGGACCAACTCCGCGCGCAAGCCTCACCGCAGGCGGAGGGCCCTCGTCGCCATCGGCGCGGTCGCCATCCCCGTGGTGCTGGCGGCAGGTGCGGCAGCCGCGATCGTCCGCGAGGGAACGGAGTACGTCGACAAGATCCCTCCGCAAGACATCGTCATGCGCGGAAGCGTGGACGGCAGCCGCTACCTGCTGATCGAGTCCGACCGAACCGATGAGTGTGGTCAGCCCGTCACCGGAGTGGAACTGATCGAGGAGAAGAAGAACCTGCTCGGAAGCGAATGGAACACCACTGGCTATCAGTACGGCGAGTACGCCGAACCGGACTGCGGCTACGTCAACGACACGTCCCGCTATCTGAAGAATCCGGCGCTCTTCAACGCTTCTGGTGCCGAGATCGGCGACTCGTTCGTCTGGGTCTATGCGGTTCACCCCGAGGTGAACTCGGTCCGCATCACGTCAGCGGGCTATACCAAGGACCTCGACGTCTACGAGGTCGACGGCGCCGGATACGCCGTCTTCGAAGTCCCCCAAGACATGGACGAGTACACCTCTGAGCTGACCATCGACGGCCAGATCGTCCCGGGGTCGCAGAAGGAGCAGAAGGTTCCGCGACCTTGACTAGCGAGCAACATGGGAACCCTGAGGTCACGGGGTGACTTCGGGACTCCCACGTCGCTGCTGCGTCAGCGCACGGGACGAGTGTTCGCGCAACTCCCATCCGCCGAGCTTCACGACCACGTCATCTGCGCCATCAGACCTCAGGCGTAGCGAGAGCGTCGACCAACCACGCGTTCCGTTGCTTCAGCAACTTCGTCATGTACGGAGTCAGCACCAGGGTATCCACCCACCGCCCGACCGACCCGGCTGGCGACTCGAACTCCACGACATCAGTCATCAACGTGCCGCCGGCGACCGATTCGAATCGGTGCTCATGCCACCACCGCCGAAACGGCCCGGACTCCTGCTCGTCCACGAATCGGTGCGGAGCGTCGTACTGACTGATCACCGAGGTCATCTCGACAAGATCACGGTCGGCACTCATCATTCGACGCTAGTTCGCGGAGGCGGTCCGCGCTCTCAGCATCGGCGGGAAGGAATGTCTCGATCGCGAGGCTCGCCGCTGTAACCTCCAGTGGAGCACCGATCGTTGCGATCAACGTGAACAGCCGGACCGGGCCCAATGGCGTGCGGAGCTCGAGCGTGACCATCGGCTGCTGGGCGGCCACCGTCGGCGTTTTGCCTGGCAGGTAGGACTCGACCTCGTCGATCAGGTCGACGAGTGCCTGGTCGGCGTTGTCGCGGCCCGTGCGCCTCAGCCGTTGTATCAGCGGAAGGCTGCAGGCGGCGGTCATGGACGAGACACTGGGCAGGCCGCCGGGATGGACCGACAGACGCAGCATGTTCAGCGGTGGCTTCATGAGCTCGGGATCCACCCCGCGCCACAGAAGGGACGCTGCGTCGTTGGCGTCGACCAGGTTCCACAACCCGTCGACTATCAGCGCCGGGTTGGGCATATGCGCATCCAGCAACCGGCCTAGAGACTCGCGCAGCAGCCTCATCGCCTCAGAGTCGTACGGCTCATCGAGGTACAACGGGGCGAAACCACCGGCCAAAAGCAGGTGGTTGCGTTCGGACATGGGCAGGTCGAGGTGATTCGACAGGTGGACCAGCAGCTGTCGGCTGGGCTGCGCGCGCCCCGTCTCCACAAAGCTGAGGTGCTTGGTCGACATCTCAGCGTCGAGGGCTAGCTCGAGCTGACTGAGCCGCCGGTGCAGTCGCCAGAAGCGGATCAGCTCGCCGACGGTCTGTGGCTCTCCCCGTGCTTCTGCGGTCATCTGGCTGTTGTCGCAATCTCCGCGGTCTCGTTGGCGGGTTCAGCCTACGACGAGGGTCCGCCGACCATCCATTACCTGCCGGGTAATGCGAATGGCTGCACCAAGGAGGTAATGGATATCGCGCTTCGCCCGGGCGATCGTGGACGGCGTCCACAGCCACGCATCTGGAAGGCAACAGCATGAACCCCACCTACACCGCAGTCGCCACCTCATCCGGTCGCGACGACCGCGCCGTCACCTCCGACGGGCAGCTGGATGTCCAGCTCGCACTGCCCAAGGAGATGGGCGGAACCGGCGACGGCGTCAATCCCGAGCAACTGTTCGCCGCAGGCTGGGCCGCCTGCTTCGCCACGACCTTGGATTTGATCGCGCAGCGGCAGGGCCTGGACGCCACGGACGTCGCGGTCACCGCCGAGGTCAGCCTCGTTCCGGCCGGCGCGGGTTTCACCCTGGCCGCCACGCTCCGGGTCGGGCTGCCCGATCACCTCAGCGGCGAGCCCGGCAACAGGTTGTTGGAGGCAGCACACCGCTCCTGCCCGTACTCCAAGGCCACCCGGGGAACCATCCCGGTCGAGGTCGTCGTCGAATAGACCGAGCCCCGTGCCGTCAGGCGACGTCCTGCTCTTCTCGACGAATTCGCGGGTACTGGGCGGCACGTTCTCCGACGTGCCCCGCACTAGAGAGCTGACCAACCGATGACAACCATCAACGCCAATGACGTCTCGCTGGGCATCGAGTCCTTCGGTGACGACGACGCACCACTCGTTCTGCTCGCGGGCGGGACGACGATGCTCTCCTGGCCCGACGCGCTTTGCGAGCGCCTCGCCGCTGGCGGACGTCGCGTGGTGCGCTACGACCTGCGCGACAGCGGCGAGTCGACGACGGCGGACCCGGCGGCGCCCGCCTACACCTTGCGCGACCTCGCCGCTGACGCGGCGGCCCTTGTCGACGCGCTCGGCGGCGGCCCCGCGCACCTCGCGGGGATCGGCGTCGGCGGGATGGTCGCCCAAGCCGCCGCGCTCGACCATCCCGGCGTGTTCTCGGCGCTCACGCTGGCCGGCACTCGCGCGGTTGCGCCCGGCAAGGCCGATGCCGACCTCCCCGATCACGACGAGGCGACGATGAAGCGCCTGTTCACGCGTCCGATGCCCGACTGGACCAACCGCGAGGCGGTGGCGGAGTTCGCCGCTGCCCGCGCGGAGATCCGCGGCGACGACCCCGTCGCCGCACGCGCGATCGCCGCGCGCATCTGGGATCGCACACCCGGCACAGCACCCCCGATCCAGATGGCCAACCAGCTCGGCATGGTCTTCGCCAAGCTCAACTGCAAACCCCGCTGGCGGGAGCGACTACCCGAGATCGAGGTCCCCACGCTCGTCGTCCACGGTCGCCGGGACCCGTTCTTCCCCGTTGGAAACGGCGAGGCAATCGCGCGCGAGATCCCCAGGGCACGGCTGCTCGTCCTCGAGGAAGCTGCCACTGCGATTCCCGATGCGGCGGCCGGCGAGGTCGCCGAGGCCATGGTCACGCTGGGGTAGAGAATGGCGTGTAACGCGGGGGTATGGCATCCGCGAAGCAGCGGGCGTCGCAGGCTCGAGAGTTCCGCGGGCGCCGATCGCAGGCGCGGTCGCGCGGCCGTGTCGGACACCAACCGACTCGGCATGCCGACTGGTCGCCGGTCCCACTGAGTCTCCAGGTCGCGGAGACGGGGCGAGGAAGATCTCGCGGCTAGCCGCCTTCTCTTGACCCGGTGGTGCTAAGCGGACGATGACTTGCCCGGGTAGGCGGTAGATCTGGTTCTCGCCCGCGCGGATGGCGGATGCGTCGGTCGTTGACCCCGATACTGTGCTGCCCCTTGCGATCGCCCTCGAGCTGCTCGAGACGGTCGCCCGGTGGGATCCGGAGATCCTCGACGTCCGTCGCAGCGTGCAGCAGCTCCAGCTTTCGGAGCGCCTTGCGTTGAAGGACCTTGTCGAAGGCCTTGACGTATCAACGGCTGCACCTGGAGGTCGGCTTGCGTGTTGAGTCCTGCCGCTCGATGAGGCGCAGAGCAACGTTGCAGAGCAAGAGGATGACGTACATGATCGTCATCGCGCACAGCGCGACGAACGCTGCGACCAGCGGCACCACCGCATAGCTCGGGTCCGGGTCGATGTGTTCCCCGACGATCCCGACGACGATCAGAACGGCGACCAGGAGCCCAGCCGCGACGCCGACCCAGAACGACGTGTGTAGCGGGCGCTCGAGGTTGGCCCACGCATACTTGTTCCGCTCCGGGGTCTTGTCGGGCACCGGATCAGGAACCGAATGATGAACCCGCGGCCCCTGCTTCCGCTTCCGCGGACGAGAGCCCGCGCGCCCCATGACCGCAGGTCAGACGTTGAATCGGAACTCGACGACGTCGCCGTCAGCCATGACGTAGTCCTTGCCCTCCATGCGCACCTTGCCGAGGTCACGGGCCTTGGCGACCGAGCCGCACGCGATGAGGTCGTCGTAGGAGACGATCTCGGCCTTGATGAAGCCCTTCTGGAAGTCGGTGTGGATGACACCGGCGGCCTCGGGGGCGGTGGCGCCCTGGGGGATCTCCCACGCGCGGACCTCCTTGGGGCCGGCGGTGAGGTAGGTCTGCAGGCCGAGGGTGTCGAAGCCGACGCGGGCCAGGATGTCCAGGCCGGGCTCCTCGACGCCGGCGTCGGCCAAGAACTCGCGGGCCTCGTCCTCGTCGAGCTCGACGAGCTCGGACTCGAACTTCGCGTCCAGGAAGATCGCCTCGGCGGGAGCGACCAGCTCGCGCATCGAGTCCTTGAGCGCCTCGTCGGCGAGCTCGTCGGAGTCGCAGTTGAAGACGAAGATGTAGGGCTTCGCGGTCAGCAGCATCAGGTCGCGGATCAGAGCCCGGTCGATCTTGGTGGCGATGATCGGGGTGCCGGCCTCGAGGGCCTCCTTGGCCTCGACCGCGGCGGCGAGGTTGGCCTTGAGGTCGGGCGCCTTGCGGGACTCCTTCTCCA
This sequence comes from Nocardioides sp. NPDC006273, assembly GCF_040613495.1. NCBI lineage: Bacteria > Bacillati > Actinomycetota > Actinomycetes > Propionibacteriales > Nocardioidaceae > Nocardioides > Nocardioides sp. NPDC006273. Next base: position 23,001 of record NZ_JBEXSD010000040.1, read on the forward strand.
GCCGCGGGATCGCCTTCTCGACCGTCTCCAAGTCGGCCAGGATCAGCTCGGTCTGGATCGTGGAGATGTCGTTGGCGGGCTCGACCTTGCCATCGACGTGGGTGACGTCGTCGTCACGGAACACCCGGGTGACCTGGCAGATCGCGTCGGACTCACGGATGTGGGAGAGGAACTTGTTGCCCAGACCCTCACCCTGCGAGGCGCCGCGCACGATCCCGGCGATGTCGACGAACTGCACCGTGGCCGGCAGCAGCTTCTGGGACCCGTAGATCTTCGCCAGCTCCGGCAGCCGCTCGTCGGGCACCCCGACGACGCCGACGTTGGGCTCGATGGTGGCGAAGGGGTAGTTCGCCGCGAGTACGTCGTTCTTGGTCAGAGCGTTGAAGAGGGTCGACTTGCCCGCGTTGGGAAGTCCCACGATGCCGATGGTGAGTGCCACGATCGACAATCCTAGGGTCGTACGTCGAGCACAGCCGAAACGCGGACAGAGCCGGGGTCGGACCGGCAAACTCGACGGCGTGAGCGAGCTTCCCGGCAGCACCCTCCCGACCGGCTTCCGCTTCGGCGCCAGCACCGCTTCCTACCAGATCGAAGGAGCGGCCGACGAGGACGGACGAGGTCCTTCGGTCTGGGACATCTTCTGCGCCGAACCCGGACGGATCGTCGACGGCTCCAGCGGAGCGGTGGCGTGCGACCACTACCACCGGCTCGACGAGGACCTCGCGCTGATGGCGCGGCTCGGGCTCGATGCGTACCGCTTCTCGATCTCGTGGTCCCGGGTGCTGCCGACCGGCGCGGGCAAGATCAACCAGGCGGGCCTGGACTTCTACGACCGGCTCGTCGACGGGCTCCTCGAGCACGGCATCGCGCCGATGGCGACCCTGTTCCACTGGGACACCCCGCAGGTGCTGCAAGACGCCCATGGCGGCTGGCTGAGCCGGAAGACGGCGCAGAGATTCGGAGAGTACGCCGCGGTCCTGGGCGAGCGGCTCGCCGACCGGGTCGCCCACTGGTGCCCGGTGAACGAACCGAACGTGGTGACCGTCCTCGGGCACGCGATGGGCATCCACGCCCCCGGTCAGGCCCTCGTCTTCGACGCGCTGCCGGTCGGTCACCACCTGCTGCTCGGTCACGGCCTGGCGGTCCAGGCGCTGCGCGCCGCGGGCGCGGGCAGCATCGGCACCGCGACGAACCACATGCCGGTCTGGCCGGCGACCTCCTCGGAGGCGGACCAGGCCACCGCCGGGCTGCTGGACACGCTGTGGAACCACTCGTTCGCCGACCCGGTGCTGCTCGGGAGCTATCCCGAGGACCTCGCCGCGCTCTTCCCGGTCCAGGGCGGAGACCTGGAGGTGATCAGCGCGCCGCTCGACTTCTACGGCCTCAACTACTACAACCCGACCGCCGCTGCCGCCGCGCCGGAGGGCGCGGCGAACCCGATCGAGCAGCCGCCGATCACCGGCTACCCGACCACCGACTTCGGCTGGCCGGTCGTCCCGGACGGCCTCCATGACCTGCTGACCGCCCTGCACGAGCGCTATCCGGAGCATCCGCCGTTCGTGATCACCGAGAACGGCGCCTCCTACAACACCGCCCCCGGCGACGGCGACGCCGACCGCATCGCCTACCTGGACCTCCACCTGCGCCAGGTCGAGCGTGCCGTGGCAGACGGCATCGACGTCGACGGCTACTACTGCTGGTCGCTGATGGACAACTTCGAGTGGGCCGAGGGCTACACGCAGCGGTTCGGACTGGTCCATGTCGACTACGACACCCTCGTCCGCACTCCGCGCGAGTCCTTCGACTGGTACTCATCCGTAATCGCCGCGCACAAATTCCGCCGCTGAAGACCAGCCACCCCATAGGCTCGCCTCCTGTGAGCTCCCCCGAAGCACCCCAACGACTGCGCGAACCTGCTCATCAGGTCTCCGAGCGCGCACCGGCCTACTGGCGCACGACCTCGGCCATCGGTGCCGTGTTCTGGCTGGTCTTCGCGGTCGGTGCGGCGGTCACGGCGTTCCTGGTCCCCTCCGGATGGTGGACGTGGCTGATCTGGCTGGCCGTTGCGCTGATGGTCCTGGCGCCGATCCCGGGACTGACCTTCGTGCCGTCGGTCCGGTTCCGGATCCACCGGTGGGAGGTCACCGAGATCGCCGTCCACGTGCGCCATGGCTGGCTCACCGTCGTCGACGAGATCGTGCCGCTCTCCCGGGTGCAGACGGTCGACTCGACCCAGGGGCCGCTGATGCGGCACTTCGGGCTGCGTACGGTCAAGGTCTCGACCGCCTCGTCCGCAGGCATCGTCGAGATCTCATGCCTCGACGACGCGCTCGCGCTCGAGGTCGTCGCGAAGCTGGTCGCGATCACCGCGGCGACGCCTGAGGACGCGACGTGAGCACTCCGGAGACGCCCCCGCCTCCCCCGACGACCCCGCAGCCCCCGACACCCCCGCAGCCCCCGGTCCCGGAGGACGACTGGCAGCGCCTGGCCGGCTGGACGGCCGTGGTCAGCCCGATCTCGACGCTGCGCCAGGCCGTCATCCCGGTCGCCGTCGGTGCCTTCGGCGCCGGGCAGGCCAACCCGCTCATCGGTCTGCTGGTCGCTGTCGGCATCGCCGTGGTCGCCGCGGTCATCGGCCTGATCCCCTGGCTGACCACGACGTACCGGGTGACCCCGACCCATCTGGAGGTCCGCAAGGGCCTCCTCAACCGCACCACCCTGACCGCCCGCCTCGACCGGGTGCGCAGCGTCGATCTCAACTCGACGCTCGTCCACCGTGCGCTCGGCGTCACCAAGGTCAGCGTCGGCACCGGCGTCGACGAGGGCCAGATCAACCTCGACTCCCTGACCAAGGAATCCGCCGCCCGGCTGCGACGCGAGCTGTTGCACGCCACACCGTCGCCATCGGCGGCCGAGGCCGGCGTGACCCCCGGCGCGGCCCCCGGCGCGGCCCCCGGCGCGGCCCCCGGCGAAGCCGGCGACGTGGCGACCGCAACCGGTGGCAGCGACGTCGCACCAGGCTCCGTCGCCGACGACGGCGAGGTGATCGCCAAGCTCGACTGGTCCTGGATCAAGTACGCCCCGCTCAACCTCAAGAACCTCGCGATCGCACTCGGTGGACTGGCCGCGTTCTTCGGCGCCTTCTCCGAGCTCATCCCCTGGGAGCGGACGATCGGGATCCGGATCGACGACGGCGAGCTCAACGGCCGTCCGATCGATTCGTACCTCAGCATGCTGCTGATCGCGATCCCGATCGCGCTGGTCGTCGCCGCACTGGTGTGGACGGCCGGCTCCTGCGTCGGCTACGTCGTGCGCTGGTGGGATCTCCAGGTCGTGCGCGAGCAGGGCCGGGAAGGCACCACGCTGCGCCGCAGCTTCGGCCTGACCAGCACCCGCGCGACGACGGTGGAAGAGGCGAAGGTACGCGGAGCCACCTCGACCGTCGGCCCGCTGATCCGTCTGGCCGGCGGCGCCGACCTCAACCTGCTCACCACCGGTCTCGACGACAACTTCCCCGCCGTCCTGCCCACAGCGCCGGAGTCCGTGGTGTCGGCCGTCGGCACGGACATCCTCGGCGAAGACGCGTTCTCGGCCGAGCTCACCGGCCACGGACCGCGACCACGGCGCCGCTATTGGTTCCGGGCGCTGTTCGGCACGGCGATGTGGACGTTGGTCGCACTCGTGCCGACGGTGCTGATCGGCATCTTCGGCGACACCTGGCTCTGGTGGCTACCGGCCGCGATACTGGTGGTCGCGCTCGTCCTCGAGCTGCTCGGCGCCGAGCTCGCCCATCGTCACCTCGGTCATGCGCTCACCGAGCGCTACCTGGTCGTCCGCTCGGGCTCCTTCACGACCGTTCGCACCGCACTGCAGACCGAGGGCGTCATCGGTTGGCGGGTCAAGCAGACCTACTTCGACCGTCGCCTCGGGCTCGCCCAGGTCACCGCCATGACGGCGGCCGGCCGGGAGTACGTGGAGGTCCCGGACGTGCCGCTCGAGACAGCCGTCGCGCTCGCGACGGCGGCCACACCGCGTACGGTCTCGGAGTTCGTCGAATAACCCGTTCCACTTCGGACGGGCTTCGGTGGATGATCCGGCCATGACTATCCCGATCCGCCACCTCACCTTCGACTGTGCCGACCCCCGCAAGCTCGGGGAGTTCTGGTCGGCGGTCACCGGCTGGCACCTCTTCTACGACGAGGACCCTGAGGTGATCGTCGCCAAGAGCTTCCCCTCGACGGAGATGATGCTCCTCTTCATCCCGGTGCCCGAGGCGAAGTCGGCGAAGAACCGCGTCCACATCGACATCAAGCCGGAGGACACGACCCGTGACGAGCTGGTCGAGCGGGCGCTCGCCCTCGGCGCCACCGTCTTCGGCGACCACCGCAAGGAGGACGGGACCGGCTTCGTCGCACTCCGCGACCCCGAGGGCAACGAGTTCTGCGTCGAGCGTGGCGAGCACGAGATGACCTCGCGTGGCCCGATGACGATCGGGCTCAAGATCTGACCTCAGCAGGTCTGGGCCTCAGCGGGTGAGCACTCCGACCCGCCCACCGGCACCGGCGGCCCAGCAGGTGCCGCCGACACAGTCGACGACGTGGAAGCGGGTCTGCTCGGCGCCGAACGGCTTCCAGGAGCGGCCGTTGTCGTGGGTGAGGTCGCTGCCGTTCGGGCCGACCGCGATCGCGGTGCTGCCGCCGATCCAGGCGACCGCCTCGCGGTATCCACCCAGATCGGAGGCGGAGTTGGTCCAGGTGCGACCACCGTCGGTGGAGTAGGCAGCACGGTCGACGCCGTCGTCCTCGAGGCCGAAGTCGCCGCCCACTGCGATCCCCTGGCGGGGGTTGCGGAAGCCGAGGCCGAAGACTCCGGCGGCCTCGCCGGTCGCGATCGTGGAGTCGGCCGACGACCAGGTGCGGCCACCGTCGTGGGTGGCGTGGACCTTCGCGGCCGAGCCGCCGCCACCGATCCAGGCGTCCCGCGCTCCCGCGGTGACCAGGCAGGTCCCGCTGGCGGAGTAGCCGACCTCGCCCGGAGCCTCCAGGCCACGCGTGTCCGCGATCGTCCAGGTGTCGCCGCCGTCAGCGGTGGTGATGATCCGCCACTCGCCGTCCACCGGGTCACTCATCGCGATCCCGCGCTTGCCACCGGGCCAGAAGTCGAGACAGTTGTAGAACGCGGCCGGCTCCGCGGAGCGGAACGTCTCGGTCCAGGTCGCGCCACCGTCGACGGTCTTGTAGATCCGGCTCGCCTCGCCCTCACCGATCGAGAGCACCACCGCCTCGCTCGCCGAGCGCGCCTCGACGTCACGGAAGAGCAGCTCGTCGGCTCCCGGCGGGGACACCTCGTCCCAGGTCTGGCCGCCGTCCGTCGTACGGAACACTCCCCCGCCGTCGCCGCCGAGCCACGCGGTGTCCGCGTCGACGGCGTCGAGCGCCCGGAACCCCTGCGTCGTGTCGACGTTCACGGACGTCCAGTCGTACGCACCTCCTGGCTGCGCCGACAGCGCAGCCTGCGCCGCCGGCGCGAAGGTGAGGGTGGCGAGAGCGAGAGTGGCCGCCGCAGCGGCTCCGACAACGATGCGCACGGAGTTCACCCTGTCCCTGCCGGCGCATTCTGTCCACCGAACTGACAAAATTCGTCCGCCTGAACAACACCATCAACAGGCGAATCTGTAGTTCTGGGTGACGAATATCGAGTTTCATCCTCCACAACTACAGATTCGGTCGCCGGAACTACCGATTGGACGTGCCAATTCCGCAGTCTCTGCAATTTTCTTCCATGGCCGGTTGATAGCCCCTAAAGTGAATCGCCGTGCCGCGTATCAGCGGTGCAGATGGAGAGGTTGTCATGAGCAGAACGACACTGACTAGGCGCGGAAGGCTCGCGGCTGCGGGTCTCGCCGCCGCGGTGGCGGTTGCGATGCCGTACGCAGCAACCCATGCCGCAGGGCCGGAACAGGCCACCGCCGCGAGCGGCAAGACGCCGACACAGCACGGCAAGATCGTCTCCCTGATGCAGCACATGTCGCTTCAGCAGAAGATCGGCCAGCTCTTCGTGATCGAGGTCTACGGACGCGACGCCAACAACATCAGCGACACGGCGAAGGCCGGGAACCAGAAGCTCTACGGGGTGGACACCCCGGCTCAGGCGATCGCGAAGTACCAGCCCGGCGGCGTCATCTACTTCACCACCCGCGGCCCCGACAACATCGGTGACCCGGCCCAGGTGGCGACCCTCTCCAACGGCCTCCAGCAGGCCGCGCTGCAGCAGCGGCCCAAGATCCCCTTGAACATCGCCGTCGACCAGGAGGGCGGCGCGCTCGTGGCGCGCTTCGGTCCCGCCAGCGGCGCGACGCAGATGCCCGGGCAGATGGCATTGGGCGCCTCCGGCTCGACCGACGACGCCGCCCGTTCGGCCGAGGTGATCGGCACCGAGCTGGCCGCCGTCGGCGTCACCCAGGACTACGCACCCGTGGCCGACGTCAACCTCAACCCCAACAACCCGGTGATCGGGATCCGCTCGCCGGGCGCTGACCCGGCCGCGGTCTCCGACATCGTCGCCGCCGAGGTCGAAGGCTTCGACGACGGCAACCTCTCCTCGATCGCCAAACACTTCCCCGGTCACGGCGACACCGGAGTCGACAGTCACTACGGCCTGCCCGAGGTGACCCACACTCGCGAGGAGCTCGAGGAGATCGACTTGCCGCCCTTCAAGGCCGCGATCGACGCCGGGATCGACGCGATCATGACGGCGCACGTGACCGTGCCCGCGATCGACCCCACCGGCGAGCCCGCGACCATGTCCGAGCCGATCCTCACCGGGCTGCTCCGCGAGGAGATGGGCTTCGACGGCCTGATCGTCACCGACGCCCTCGACATGCAGGGCGCGGCCGCGACCTACCCGGCCGACGTCGCACCGGTCGAGGCCTTCCTGGCCGGTGCCGACCAGCTGCTCATCCCACCGAAGATGGACGTCGCCTACGCTGCGGTCACCGACGCCGTCAAGGAGGGCACGATCTCGCGCAAGCGGCTCGACGAGTCGGTCTACCGGATCCTGAAGCACAAGCTCGACAACGAGATCTTCAAGAGCCCCTACGTCGACGTCGCGGCCGCCCCGGCGGTCTTCAACGACCCGCAGCACAAGGCCGACGCCCAGTCCATCTCCGACCGCACCACCACCTTGGTGAAGAACGACGACGACCTGCTGCCGCTGGCGGCCGGCCCGAAGAACGTTCTGGTCGCAGGCTGGGGCGTCGACACCACCGCGGGCATCGCGGCCGGCCTCCAGAAGCGCGGCGCGACCACCCAGGTGCTGCAGTCGGGCACCACGCCGAGCGACGCGAGCATCGCCGCTGCGGTCGAGGCCGCCGAGGGCAAGGACCTGGTCGTGGTGCCGACCAACAACGCCTGGCAGATCAACCCGTCGACCGGTCAGCCGACCCCCGCCGCGGTGGCCCAGACCAAGCTGGTCAAGGCCCTGCTCGACACCGAGACCCCGGTGGTCGTGACCGCGATGCGCAACCCGTACGACGTCACGTCCTTCCCTGAGGCCGCGACCGTCCTGAACACCTATGGCTACACCTCTCACCAGCTCGAGTCGCTGGTGCGGGTGCTCTACGGCGAGGTCGACCCGAGCGGCAAGCTGCCCGTCGAGATCCCCGACCTCTACCCGCTGGGTCACGGGCTCTCCTACTAGTCCCGAACAGGTTCCACAGAACGACGATGGCGGCCCTCCCGCATCCGGGAGGGCCGCCATCGTTCTGCTACCGGCTCAGGAGCCGTACAGCGCCCGGACCCCGGCCGCGTCGGAGGACTGGAACTCCAGGTCCGCCGAGCCACCGTTGCATTGCGGGTAGTGCATGATCGAGGAGGAGTCGTACGGGGTCAGCGCACGCCAGTTGTTGTCCTCGAAGCAGGTCGCCGCCTCCGGGCGGGTGTGCTCGTGCCGGAACCCGAGCGTGTGCCCGAGCTCGTGGGCGATGATGTCATCTGCCTCCCAGCTGCCCGACGAGAAGATCGAGTCGTCGATGAGCACGTTGCGCGAGCGCTTGGAGGTCGACGGGAAGAACGCCCGGGCGATGTACTGCGTGGTGTTCACCGGCTCGACCGAGAAGAGCACGTTGGAGTTGCGGGTGTTGCAGGAGGAGTCCTGGCTGGGGACGTAGATGTAGTCCACCTTCGAGCTCGCCGCCTCCCACATGCCGGCGCCCTGCTCCATGGCGGTGACGATGGCGGCCTTGTCGGTGCCGAACTTGTTCGAGACGCAGTAGGTCAGGTTGAGCGCCTGCGAGGCCGACCACTTGTCGTCCTTGCCACTGACGGTGTTGACGATGAGGCCATCCTCCGGGATGTGCTTCGGCGTCGAGACCATCGACTCGTAGAACTTGTGCAGGTCACCCTGGTTGGAGACGACCTCGTCGCCGTTGACGACGTACTGACCGTCGACGTCCACGTACGTGGACGCCTCGAACTCCCGGTAGCTCGGCGCCTCTTGGGCGGATGCGGGAACCATCGACGCAGTCAGCGCCGCGGCACCCGCAGCCGCGGCGATCATCATGGGAATACGAACTCGCATAGCTCTTCCTCCTGGATTCGTGAACGACCGCCGGCGATCGACGCCAGCGGCCACAGGAGATTCAAGCGTCGACATTTAGGAAGGGCCATAGAAACTATGGTCAAATTCCCGACGAACAGGCAAAAGTTTCAACGCGAACTCATAGGTTTGCACCAATCACGTCACGGAGCGGGCCAGATGACCTTGTCCTCGTCGTCGACGACCGCTTCGGCGAAGGACGTGTCGAACCAGGAGGCGGCGTCCTCGGGCGTGACCTTCTGCCCGGCGTACGTCGACACGACCCCGGCCAGCGCGGCGACGTTGTCGGGGTCGACCGAGCCGAACCTGCCCGGGAGCGGGTTGTCGGCAGCGACCTCGACCTCGGTGCGCCAGATCGCCGTCTCGTGCTCCTCGTCCGACTCGGCGCCGGCGAGTTCGTGCTGATAGGCGATGCACTCCTCGACGTGCTCGTCGGCGGCACAGTAGGCGTAGGCCTTGAAGATGGCGCGAAGGAAGTCCTGGACCGCGGTGGGGTGCTTCTTCGCCCAGGCGGGGTTGACGGAGTAGGCGCCCAGCGAGCCGGGCACGTCGAAGTCGGTCGGCTCCCAGACGGTGACCTCCTCGCCGGCCTCCTTCAGCTGGTTGGGCTCGTTGGAGACGAACCCGACCAGCGCGTCGACCTGCCCGCGGGTCAGGATGCCGGGGTCGTAGCCGACCTTGACCTGCTTCACCAACGACTGGTCGACCCCCGCCTGGGCGAGCATCGCCTGCACCCCGACCGGCACCCAGCCCTTGTGGCCGAGGGTCTTGCCCTCGAGCTGGGCGAGGTCGGTGATGCCGGTGCGGGTCATCAGCACATCGAGACCGGCGTTGGAGTAGGACGAGACGCCGAGCACCTCCAGCCCGCTCGCGTTGGAGGTCATGATGTCCTGCTCGGACAGCGGCCCGACCTGGACCTTCCCGGCGGCGATCAGCTTGGCGTTCTGGGAGACGTCGCCCGAGCCCGGCTGGAGCTCGACGTCGAGGCAGAGGTCGTTGAAGTAGCCCAGCCGATCCGCGGCGATCGCCTCCATGATCGAGGCCGACGCCTGCCAGTAGTAGCCCGACATGTAGGTGATCTTCCCGGCCGCCTCGTTCTGCTCGCAGCGCTCGGCCGAGACCGCGCTCCCCTGCTCGCCGGCAGTCTCCTGCGAGGACCCACAGGCGGTCAGCGCAGCCAGCAGGACGAGCACCGTGGCGAGGGCAGGGGCTATCGGACGTACGCGGGACATCAAGGGCTCCTTAGGAGGATCAGGGCTGGTGCCAGCGGAGCACTCGCCGCTCGGCGAGCGTCACGAACCAGAACAGCAGCGACCCGAGCGCCGCGAGGACGAAGATCGCTGCCCACACGGTAGCCAGTCTGTTCTGTGAGCTGGCCACCTGTATCACGCTGCCGAGCCCGTCCGCCGAGCCCGCGGCGGCGAGCTCGGCCACCACCGCGCCGATCATCGAGAGCGGGAAGACGATCCTCAGGGAGGCGAAGACGTAGGGAAGCGACGCCGGGACCCGCAGGTACCGCAGCACCTCCAGCCGGCTCGCGGCCACGGTGCGGTAGACCTCCAGCACCGGACCCGGCACCGTGCGCAGCCCGGTCGCCACGTTGATCAGGATCGGGAAGAAGCAGACCAGGGCGGTCAGGACGACCTTCGGTGCCATCCCGAAGCCGAGCGCGACCACCAGCAGCGGCGCGATCGCCACCAGCGGTGTCACCGACAGCACCACCGCCAGCGGCATCACCGCGCGTCGCACCACCGCGACCTCGCTCACCACCACGGCGAGCGCGAAGGCGGCGACGAACCCGATCCCGAGCCCCACCATCGCCTCGCCGAGCGTGATCAGGGTGTTCTCCAGGAAGTAGACCGGATCCTCGCTCAGCACTCCCGCGATCTCGCCGAGCGGCGCGAACAGGTAGGGCATCTGCCGCGCCCCGATGCCCCACGCGATCGCGAGCACCACGACGAGGAGGACGAACGGGAGCCAGTACGCCGGACGGAGCAGCCGAGTCCGGCGACGCAGGCGGCGAGCGGCGAGCTGCTCAGGGGTGGGGACGAGGAGATGCGGCCGCCTCGGTGAGATCGGCTGCGTACCCGTCTGTGCACCTGGCTGGAGGGTCACGAGACCACCTCGCCGTGACTGAAGGCATCCCGCAGGCTGTCACGCAGGGCCAGCTCGTAGGCGTGGAACTGCGGCGAGGTGATGATCTCCTGGTGGCGCGGGCGGGGCAGGTCGATGTCGATGATGTCGGTGATCCGGCCGGGCCGCGGCGCCATCACCACCACCTGGTCCGACAGCCTGACGGCCTCGGAGATCGAGTGGGTGACGAAGACGACGGTCGCGCGGGTCTGCTCCCACAACTCGAGCAGCTGCTCCTGGAGAGCCTCTCGGGTGAACTCGTCGAGAGCGCCGAACGGCTCGTCGAGAAGGAGTACGTCGGGGCGCAGCCCGAAGGCGCGTACGATCGCGGTCCGTTGCTTCATGCCGCCCGACAGCTCGGCCGGGAGCTTGTGGAGCGACTCCCCCAGACCGACCTCGCGCAGCATCGCCGCCAGGTCCGGGCGGCCGCGGTCGCTACGACGGTTGACCTTGTGGGGCAACGTCACGTTGCCGAGCACGCTCAGCCAGGGCAGCAGCGCAGGAGACTGCGGAACGAACCCGAAGGCCTTCGCCTCGGCGGCCTCCCTCGGCGTCAGGCCGCAGACGGTGATCCTCCCCGCGTCGGCCGACTCCTGCCCGCTGATCAGGCGCAACAGCGTCGACTTTCCACAGCCCGAGGGACCGATGATGCTCACGAACGTGCCCGGCTCGATGGTCAGGTCGACGTCGTCCAGTGCGATCAGATCGACGAGGTCGGCCTGCTCGTAGAGACGACGGACCCCGTGCATCTCGATCGTCGCGCTGCCCACGCCTCAAACGGTAGTCCACCGGGCCTCCCCGATAGTCTGACGGGCGTGCGTATCGCCACCTGGAACATCAACTCCATCCGCTCCCGCATCGACCGCGTCGAGGCCTTCGTCGAACGACACTCGATCGACGTGCTCGCCCTGCAGGAGACCAAGGCCAAGCCCGACCAGATCCCGACGATGGGGCTGGAGGCGCGTGGCTACGAGGTGGCCTCGGTCGGCTACGACCAGTGGAACGGCGTCGCGCTGCTCTCCCGGGTCGGGCTGGACGACGTCCAGGTCGGGTTCGAGGGGATGCCCTCGTTCAAGGACGTGGCCGAGGCGCGCGCCCTCACGGCGACGTGCGGCGGCGTACGCGTCACCTCGGTCTACGTCCCCAACGGCCGCAAGCCCGACGACCCGCACTACGCCTACAAGCTGGAGTGGCTCACCGCACTGCAGAAGGCCGCGGCCGCCTGGCACGACGGACCGTCGGCAATGGTCGGCGACTGGAACGTCTGCCCCTACGACGAGGACTGCTTCGACCCCAAGCAGTTCGTCGGCAAGACCCACCTCACCCCCGCCGAGCGCGACGCCTTCTTCGCCATCGAGAAGGACTTCAAGGACGTCGTACGCCCCTTCGTGCCCGGCCCGGAGGCCTACACCTACTTCGACTACTACCGGCAGCGCTTCGAACGCAACCGCGGTCTGCGCATCGACTTCGTCCTCGGCTCACCGACGTTCGCCTCGCGGGTCACCGGCGCCTTCGTCGACCTCGACGAGCGCAACCCCGCCATCGGCACCGGCTCCCCCTCCGACCACGCTCCGGTGATCGTCGACATCGCTGACTGAGGCCTGCTGCTTCGACTACTTCGGTGGCTTCGGGGGTTTCGGCGGCAGCGACTCGGCGGTCGCCACGCCGCGGCCGACCCAGTCGGCGAGCGCGTCGCCGCGGACCAGGTCGGCGGCGACGTTGACGTAGCCGGACATCGTCCGGGCGCCCATGATCATCGGTTCCGCACCCGCGGCGATGGCGGCCTCGTAGGCCGACTTGCCGGTGCGTACGAGCAGGTCGTCGGGGCCGACTGCGCACGCCATGTTGCCGTTCACCATGAACGCCAGCCCACCGAACATCTTCATCTCGGTGGCACCGGCAGGCATCAGGTCGCGCACTCGTTCGGCCAGCTCAGTGTCGTAGGCCATGTCTCTATGGAATCACGAGTCGGCGAAACCGTGCCCGCTCGAGCAACTGTGCCTGACTGAAACTGTCGGTGGTCCCTGCGAGGATCAGTGGCATGGAGATCTGGATCCTTGTGCTCGGCCTGGTGATCGGTCTCGTCCTGGGTGCCCTCCTCGGAGTGCTGTGGGTGCGTGCGCGGAGTGTGGGGACGGTCGCGGCGGGCATGGTCGACCAGGCAGAGGTGATGCAGGGCCTCGACCGGCTCAGCGACCAGATGCAGCATCTCGACCGGGAGCGGGCGCGCTGGCAGGGACAGTTCGAGACCGAGGTCGGCCGGCTGCAGACCGAGACCCGGACGCTCTCGACCGCGCTGCGCAAACCCCAGGTCAGGGGCCGTTGGGGTGAGATGCACCTGCGGCGCGCGGTGGAGCTCGCGGGTCTGGTGGACAAGTGCGACTTCTCCGAGCAGGTCCACCTGGAGGACGGCCGGCTGCGCCCCGACCTGGTGGTGCACCTGTCCGGCAACAAGGAGCTGGTCGTCGACTCCAAGGTCCCGCTGGATGCCTACCTCGATGCCGCGGCCGCGGACAACGAGGACGACTACCGGGCTCACCTGCGCAGACACACCGCCCAGCTGCGGACGCATGTGGACCAGCTGGCGTCGAAGGCCTACTGGCGCTTCCTGGAGGAGTCGCCCGAGTTCGTCGTGCTGTTCGTGCCCGCGGAGTCGTTCCTCTCGGCAGCCCTGGAGACCGAGCCCGGCCTGATCGAGTACGCCGCGGAGCGCCGCGTCGTGCTCGCCTCACCGACGACGCTGATCGCCCTGCTGCGCACGGTCGCGCACGGATGGTCCCACGAAGCCCTCGCCGAGCAGGCCCGGGAGATCCACCGCCTCGGTCGCGACCTGCACCAACGCCTGTCCACGATGTCCACGCACCTGGACGGGATCGGGCGCTCGCTCAACACCGCGGTGACTCGCTACAACCAGGCGATCGGGTCGTTCGACAACCGGGTCCTGGTGGCCGCCCGTCGTTTCAATGAACTATCGGTAACCGACGAAGATCTCGAGACGCCGCGGGCGGTCGAGATCCGGGCCGTGGAACGGCTGAGCAGCGTAAGGGAGGATGATCGGCGCGCCGCCGAGAATGACGGTGTGCCGGGCCCTACCGTGGGTTCTGATACACAGGCTGCATACGAGAGATCGTGACCCCATGAGTGAGCGCCAGCGAGCGACGATAGGCCTCATGCTGTCGCGTCCGTATCCTGGCGCTTGCGCCACGGAGGCGACGGCATGAGCGAGCGCACCATCTGGGAGGAAGGACGCGAGTCCGGCCGCCATGTTGTCGCGCTCGGATCCGCCACGTCGCTGACGGTGACCTTCGTCGATCTGCTCATCGACGATCAGATCGGCCTCTTCTTCGACCTCACCTTCGTGGCGATCGCGCTGACGCTCGCGCTCATCGTCAGACCCAGTGACTTCTTCGCCGTCGCCGTGCTTCCGCCGCTGATCATGCTCGGCATCTTCATCCTGCTGGCCGCGACCCAGCCCGGGTCGATCGCCGATCCCGAGGACGGGTTCGTCCAAGCTGTGGTCAGCGGCCTCGGACACCATGCGATCAGCCTCTTCATCGGCTACGGGCTCTGCCTGGGCTGTCTGGTGATGCGCCGCCGGGTCCTGCGACAGCGCAGCGACACCCGCGAAGAGGTCGAGCGCGAGCGCGCACTGGCCTCCTGACTCGACCCGTTCGAGGCGTCAGTCCATGGCCAGGAAGCCGGAGACATCGCCGGCTCCCTCACGAATGATCTCGGGCTGACCTTCGGACCAGTCGATGACCGTGGTCGGCTCGGCCGGGGTCTCACCGGCCTCGATCACGATGTCGACCTGGTGGTCGAGCGCCTCCTTGACGTTCCAGCCGAAGACCTCCGGCTCGGTCTCACCCGGCAGGATCAGCGTCGAGGACAGCAGCGGCTCACCGAGCTCGTCGAGGATCGCCTGCACCACGGCGTGCTCGGGGATGCGTACGCCGACGGTCTTCTTCTTCGGGTGCATCAGCCGACGCGGCACCTCCGGGGTCGCCGGGAGGATGAAGGTGTAGGGCCCCGGAGTCGCGTGCTTGATCGCCCGGAAGGCGCTGTTGTCGACGTGGACCATCGTGCCGAGCTGCGCGAAGTCCTTGCAGATCAGTGTGAAGTGGTGGCGGTCGTCGAGACCACGGATCCGCAGGATCCGGTCGCGACCGTCCTTGTTGCCGACACGGGAGCCGAGCGCGTAGCCGGAGTCGGTCGGGTACGCGATCAGCTGGTCGTCGCGCAGGGCGTCGACGACCTGGCTGATCAGGCGGGACTGCGGGTTGTCAGGGTGTACGTCGAGGAATCGGGCCACCCCTCGACCCTAACCCTCTTGGGAGGGGGTGGATCAAGAGGCGACCGGGGGCAAGCCCTAGCGTGCTGCGGCGGCAGCCTTGAGGTCCTTGCGGAGCTCGGTGGGCAGCGCGAAGATCAGCGACTCCTCCGCGCTCTTGTGGGCAGTGGCGTCCGGGAAGCCCCGGGCCTTGAGGAACTCGATGACGCCCTCGACCAGGTTCTCCGGGACGCTGGCCCCGGAGGTGACCGAGACGTTGCGCACACCGTCGAGCCAGGACTCGTCGATCTCGCTGGCGTCGTCGACGCGGTAGGAGGCCTTGGCTCCGGCCTCGAGGGCGACCTCGACCAGGCGGACCGAGTTGGAGGAGTTGCCGGAGCCGACGACGATGACCAGGTCGCTGGCGGCGCCGATCTCCTTGACCGCCTGCTGACGGTTCTGGGTGGCGTAGCAGATGTCGTCGCTGGGCGGGTCGAGCAGCTCGGGGAACTTCACCCGGAGCGCGGCGACGGTCTCCATGGTCTCGTCGACCGAGAGGGTCGTCTGGGAGAGCCAGACGACCTTGGACGGGTCGGGAACCTCGATGTTCTGCACGTCGCCGGGGCCCTCGACGAGCGTGGTCGCCTCCGGCGCCTCGCCCATGGTGCCCTCGACCTCCTCGTGACCCGCGTGGCCGATCAGCAGGATGCTGTAGCCCTCGCGCGCGAACCGCTTGGCCTCGAGGTGGACCTTGGTCACCAGGGGGCAGGTCGCGTCGATCGTCTTCAGCTCACGCACAGCCGCGTCGGAGTGGACCGCCGGCGAGACGCCGTGGGCG
This sequence comes from Nocardioides sp. NPDC006273, assembly GCF_040613495.1. Taxonomy (NCBI): domain Bacteria; kingdom Bacillati; phylum Actinomycetota; class Actinomycetes; order Propionibacteriales; family Nocardioidaceae; genus Nocardioides; species Nocardioides sp. NPDC006273. Next base: position 38,834 of record NZ_JBEXSD010000040.1, read on the forward strand.
GAGAAGACGACGGTCGCGCCCGAGGGGACCTCGTCGAGCTCGTTGACGAAGACCGCGCCACGGTTGCGAAGGTCGTCGACGACGTGCTTGTTGTGCACGATCTCCTTGCGCACGTATACCGGCGCGCCGTAGAGGTCCAGGGCCTGCTCTACGGTGATCACGGCCCGGTCCACTCCGGCACAGTAGCCGCGCGGCTCCGCGAGGAGGACAGCCTTCTCGTCGTCGGAGATCAGGCGTGGGGTGCCGAGGTCGATGCTCATGTCTCCAGTCTAGAGACCCGGCCCGAGAACGCCGAGTCGGCTCGTTCTGACGCCCACCCATGCCGAGTCGGCGCGTCATGACGCGCCGACTCGGCAGAGAAATCGGTCAGGACGAGCCGACTCGACCGGGATCTGGGTCAGGATGAGCCGACTCGGCGGCATTAGGGTGGCAGCCATGGCGTTGGACACCTCCCCCGAGTCGCCCGCTCCGGTGCGGCAGATCGCGAATGCGATCGGCGGCTGGATCGACAAGCTCGGTGCGGTCTGGGTGGAGGGGCAGGTGGCCCAGATGAGCCGGCGACCGGGGATGCAGACGGTGTTCTTGACCCTGCGCGACTCGGTGGCCGACATCTCGGTGCCGGTGACGTGCACCCGGTTCCTGCTCGACAGCCTCAACCCGCCGCTGGTCGAGGGCGCGTCGGTGATCATCCACGCGAAGCCGTCCTACTACGCCAACCGGGGCACCCTCTCGCTGCAGGCCCGCGACATCCGTCCGGTCGGGCTCGGCGAGCTGCTCGCCCGGCTCGAGCAGCGCCGGCAGCTGCTGGCCGCCGAGGGGCTCTTCGCGGCCGAGCTCAAGCGGCCCCTCCCCTTTCTGCCGACCACGGTCGGCCTGGTCACCGCGGCCAACTCCGCAGCCGAGCGCGACGTGCTCGAGAACGCGCGGCGACGCTGGCCGCAGGTGCGGTTCGAGGTGGCGTACGCCGCGATGCAGGGCACCCGCAGCGCAGCCGACGTCGTCGAGAAGCTGCAGCGGCTCGACCGCGACCCCGAGGTCGACGTCATCGTCATCGCCCGCGGTGGCGGCTCCGTGGAGGACCTGCTGCCGTTCTCCGACGAGCACCTGATCCGCGCGGTCCACGCCGCCCGCACCCCGATCGTCTCTGCGATCGGCCACGAGCCCGACTCGCCGCTGCTGGACCTCGCTGCCGACGTACGCGCCTCGACGCCGACCGATGCCGCCAAGCTCGTCGTGCCCGACGTGGTCGAGGAGCAGCGGATCGTCGCCACCGGGCGCGACCGGCTTCGCGGCGGGATCGCCGCGCTGATCCATCGCGAGCAGACCCTGCTGGACGCGCTGCGCTCGCGCCCGGTGCTGGCCGACCCCCGCTCGCTGATCGACGCTCGGTTCGACGAGGTCGTCTCGCTGCGAGACCGCGCCCGTCGCACCGTCGGCCACGCTCTCGACCGGGCCGCCGACGACATCGGCCACCACCGAGCCCGTGCCCGGGCGCTGTCTCCGCTGGAGACGCTGAGGCGCGGCTACGCCGTCGCCCAGGACGCCGACGGCCACGTGCTCACCAGCGTCGCCGACGCCACCGAAGGCGCCACCGTCAGCATCCGTGTCGCGGACGGACGCCTGGCCGCAACCATCACCTCGACCGAGAAGACTGAGCCCATCAAGGACGGCGCCGATGACTGACGACAGCACCGACAAGAACCTCTCCTACGAGCAGGCCCGCGAAGAGCTGATCGACGTCGTGCGCAAGCTCGAGGCCGGTGGCATCACCCTCGAGGAGTCCTTGGCCCTGTGGGAGCGCGGCGAGAAGCTGGCCACCCTGTGCCAGGAGTGGCTCGACGGCGCTCGGAAGAAGATCGACGCCGCGGTCGCCGACGACTGATCCCAACCCGCTGGTCGAGCCCGCGAGCGCCAGCGAGCGGTGTCGAGACCAACACGGTTCCCCTCGGCGCTCGAGGGGACTGTGTTGGTCTCGGCACACCTCCGCCTAGCGGATCCGAGGTCTGAACGAAGTGGCCTTCGACCAGCGGTGGTCGTTACTTCAGGGGCTCGGTGGTGAGGAGCGCGAGGTAGTCGCGTACGTCGCCGTCCTTGGGGCCCCACAGCATCAGCGTCTGGCCGTCGACCTCGGTGGAGTAGCCGTTGTCGCCGTCGGAGTCGGACCATTCGGTCCAGGTGGTGGCGACATCGGTCTCGATGGTGACCTCGTCGCCCTTGGTGGCCTGGGTGTCGACGTTCTTCTGGGCCAGCGTCTGCGCCGAGCGGGCGGAGAGCTCCAGGCCGACGTAGGAGGTCTCGCCCTTGACGAACGACATGGTCCACGACGGCTCCTCGCCGCCCTGGTAGGACGGCTCGGTGTTGGCGTACCAGCCGGCGGGCAGCTCACGGGGGTAGACGACGTCGATGTCGGCGGCCTGGGCGCTGTCGACGGCGTCGGCCCAGTCGGCCTGGTAGGTCTTGTTGGCGCCGCTGATGTCGCGCTCGACGTTGCCGCGCCACTGCACGATCAGCACGATCGGGACGACCAGGGCGAGCAGGAAGATCATCGACCCGATGAGCGCACCGAACGTACGCGGGTAGCTGCGTGCCGGGGTCTCCGGCTGCTCGCTCGTCGGCTGGTTCGACGGCTGGGCGGGCTGCTGCTGATCGGTGTCGCTCACGCCGCCACCTCCGTGGCGCAAGCGCCATCATACGGACGCGGCGGCGTGTTGATCGTCTGGTTCCCTCGCTGACGCTCGCTCACGCCGCCACCTCCGTGGCGCAAGCGCCATCATACGGACGCGGCGGCGTGTTGATCGTTTGGTTCCCTCGCTGGCGCTCGCTCACGCCCTCCATGGTCCCACTCGGCCGATGTTCCCTCGAATCGCGGTCTCGACCGGCGCGGAGATCGATTCCAAAGGATCCGCAGATGCGGAACTCTTGTGCATTTATACCCCGCAGATGCGATACTCGTACGGTGCCCACCTACCGCATCGCCGAAGCCGCCGAGCTCCTCGGTGTCAGCGACGACACCGTGCGCCGCTGGATCGACGCGGGACGGATCGAGGCGGCCACGGAGAACGGCCGCGCGGTCATCGAAGGCACCGTGCTGGCCGGGCTCGCCGCGGAGCTGGCCGATGCCCCCGCCCCTGATCGGGCGAAGGCGGTCAGCGCGCGCAACCGGATGCTCGGGATCGTCACCAGGACCACCATGGACACGGTGATGGCCCAGGTGGAGATGGTCTGCGGGCCCTACCGGATCGTCTCGCTGATGAGCGCCGAGGCCGCGACCGAGCTCGGCCTGGAGCCGGGCGTCAGCGCGGTCGCGTCCATCAAGTCGACCAACGTCGTCGTGGAGCGCCCATGACCAACCGACCTGGGATCATGGCCGTCGCCGCTGCGGCCGTCCTCGTCCTCGCCGGCTGCGGGAGCGCGAACGGGCAGACCGACGCCCAGGACCTGACCGTCTTCGCGGCGGCCTCCCTGAGGGACACGTTCACCGAGCTGGCCGAGACGTTCGAGAAGGAGCACCCCGGCGTGAAGGTGACCACGAGCTTCGGCGGCTCCTCGGACCTGGTGGCCCAGATCGAGGACGGCGCTCCTGCGGACGTCTTCGCCTCGGCCGACACCAAGAACATGGACAAGCTCGGCGACCTGGCCAACGACCCGCGGGACTTCGCCGCCAACACGCTGGAGATCGCCACGCCCCCGGGCAACCCGGCGAAGATCTCCGGCTTCCAGGATCTGGCCGAAGCGGGGGCCAAGGTCGTCGTCTGCACGGTCGAGGTCCCGTGCGGCAACGCGACCGCCGAGATGGAGAGGCGGACCGGCGTCGACATCGAGCCGGTCAGCGAGGAGCAGTCGGTCAGCGACGTACTCGCCAAGGTCACCTCCGGCGACGCCGACGCCGGGTTGGTCTACGTCACCGACGTGACCGCCGCCGGCGACTCCGTGACTGGCGTCGAGCTGGAGGAGTCCGGCCGCGTCGTGAACACCTATCCGATCAGCGTCCTGGACGGCGCTGATGACGCCGACCTCGCCCAGGCGTTCGTCGACCTGGTGCTGAGCGAGACCGGGCAGAAGGTACTGACCGATGCCGGCTTCGGCCAACCCTGATCTTCTCGGGGCCACAAGGCGGACGGACCGGCAGAGGGGGGCCGGTCCGTCCGTCGGGATGCCACGCTGGCTGTGGGTCCCGGCGGCACTCGCCGCGGCGTTCATCATCCTCCCGCTCGCCGCGATCGTCCTTCGGGTCGACCCGGCGAGCCTTCCCGCGCTCGTCACCTCGCCGTCCGCGCTGGAGGCGCTCTGGCTGAGCCTGCGCACCGCCACCGCCGGCACCGTGCTGTGCATCCTCCTCGGCGTACCTCTCGCCACGGTGCTCGCCCGCACCAGCTTCCGAGGACAGGGCCTGATCCGCTCCCTGGTGCTGCTGCCGCTCGTGCTGCCGCCGGTCGTCAGCGGGCTGGCGCTGCTCTACACCTTCGGCCGCCGCGGTCTGCTCGGCCAGTCCCTGGACGTGGTCGGCATCCAGATCCCGTTCACCACCCTCGCCGTCGTGATCGCGCAGACCTTCGTCGCGCTGCCGTTCCTGGTGATCAGCCTCGAAGGGGCCCTGCGCACCAGCGGCACCCGGTACGAAGCGGTCGCAGCCACGCTCGGGGCCCGCCCGACGACCGTCTTCCGGCGCGTCACCCTCCCGCTCGTCGCGCCTGGCCTGCTCTCCGGATCGGTCCTCGCCTTCGCCCGCTGCCTGGGCGAGTTCGGCGCCACGATCACCTTCGCCGGCAACCTCCCCGGGGTCACCAGCACGATGCCGCTCCAGGTCTACCTGCTCCGTGTCGACGATCCCGACGCGGCGGTCGCGCTCTCGCTGGTGCTGGTCGTCGTCGCCATCGCCGTGATCGGCTTCGCCCGCCACGGGAGGGCCCTGTGAGCGAGCTTCATCTGCGTGCGGTGATCGCCCATCGCGGCATCGACGTCACCCTCGACGTGGCCGCCGGGGAGACGGTCGCGATCACCGGGCCCAACGGCGCCGGCAAGTCGAGCCTCCTCGGCGTGATCGCCGGGCTCCTTCGCCCCGACGAAGGAGAGGTACGCCTCGGCGGCCGCGTCCTCGACGCCACTCCCCCGCACGCTCGCGGGGTCGCGCTGCTGGCCCAGGACCCGCTGCTCTTCCCGCACATGTCGGTGCTGGCCAACGTCGCCTTCGCTCCGCGAGCCCGAGGCGTACGCCGTCACCAGGCCAACGAGCTCGCCCTCCGCCACCTGACCGAGGTCGGCGCCGAGACCCTGGCCGGACGCAGACCCGCGGAGATCTCCGGCGGGCAGGCCCAGCGGGTGGCGGTGGCCCGGGCCCTCGCTGCCGACCCCGAGCTGCTCCTGCTCGACGAGCCGATGGCCTCTCTGGACGTCGACGTACGTCCCGCACTGAGGCAGACGCTGCGCACCGCCCTCGCGGACAGGACCGCCGTCATCGTCACCCACGACGCCGCCGACGCCCGCGCGCTCGCCGACCGGGTGGTGGTGATCGAGCACGGCCACATCGTCGAGGACGGCCCCACCAGACAGGTTCTGGAGCACCCGCAGTCGGGGTTCGCTGTGAGGCTTGTGGCGCGTCCGGGAGGTTCCTGAAGGCTTGGCGTCGTCAGGGTGCGTGCATCGCAAGGCGGCGCCGCGAAGGCATACCGGGCGTCTGTCGAGGGGCGCCAACGCAGCGAGGTGCGTGCCACGGCGGCGCGAAGCGCCCAGGAGCCTCCCGGACGCGCCACCATCTGGATCGATCAAGTGACACCAGGGCCGCTCCACCGCGCCCGGCCGATAGATTGGCCCTCATGAACGACACCCAGCCGCTCGGCGTCGCCCCCACCGCCCCTGACCGCAACCTGGCCCTGGAGCTGGTACGCGTCACCGAGGCGGCGGCGATGGCCGCATCCCGCTGGGTCGGTCGCGGCGACAAGAACGGCGCCGACGGGGTCGCGGTCAACGCGATGCGCACGATGATCTCCACGGTCGCCATGGACGGCACGGTCGTGATCGGCGAGGGCGAGAAGGACAACGCCCCGATGCTCTACAACGGCGAGCGCGTCGGCGACGGCACCGGCCCCGAGTGCGATGTCGCGGTCGACCCGATCGACGGCACCACGCTGACCGCCAAGGGCATGAGCAACGCGGTCGCGGTGATGGCGGTCGCCCCGCGCGGCAGCATGTACGACCCGAGCGCCGTCTTCTACATGGAGAAGCTGGTCACCGGCCCCGAGGCCGCCGACGTCGTCGACATCCGGCTGCCGGTCGCGGAGAACATCGCCGCGGTGGCGAAGGCCAAGGACACCAAGACCTCAGACATCACCGTGATCGTCCTCGACCGGCCGCGTCACGACAAGATGGTCGAGGAGATCCGCGACACCGGTGCGCGGATCAAGTTCATCGTCGACGGCGACGTCGCCGGCGCGATCTCCGCTGCCCGCGCGGGCAGCGGCGCCGACCTGCTGATGGGCATCGGCGGCACCCCCGAGGGCATCGTCGCCGCCTGCGCGATGAAGGCTCTCGGCGGCACCATCCAGGGCCGGCTGTGGCCCAAGGACGACGAGGAGCGCCAGCGCGCCCTCGACGCCGGCCACAACCTCGACCCCGACTTCGTGCTCCACACCGACGACCTGGTCACCGGCGACGACTGCTTCTTCGTCGCCACCGGCATCACCGACGGCGACCTGATGCGAGGCGTGCAGTACCTCCCCCACGGCGCCGTCGTCACCGACTCCCTGGTGATGCGCAGCCGCTCCGGCACCATCCGCAAGGTGACCTCGGAGCACCAGCTCGCCAAGCTCCAGGCCTACAGCGCGATTGATTTTTGAGCCTCGCACGGCGCTTGCGCCGGGCGAACGCGAAAAGATCGAGCGAGCCCCGTGCCGGCGAGCTTGCTCGTCGGCACGACGGGCGGGTCGAGATCTACGCTTCCCGGAGACATCTGGCCGTCCCCGGTAAAGTTGACACATGACCACCCCCGCCGAGCCGACCGAGTCCAGAGCCCTCCTCCCCGGAGGCGTCGAGCTGGCGTACGACACGTTCGGCAGCCCCAGCGCTGACCCGCTGCTGCTGATCATGGGGCTCGGCGGCCCGATGACCTGGTGGGACGTCCAGCTGTGCGAGCAGCTGGCCGAGGCCGGGTTCTACGTGGTCCGCTACGACAACCGCGACGTCGGCCACTCCTCGCCGCACCCGTCCGACGAGCGGATCACGCTCGCGCGGCTGGCGCGGGCGTTCGCGGGGCTGCCGACCCAGGCGCCGTACACGCTCGACGACCTCGCCGACGACGCGGCCGCGCTGCTGACCCATCTCGACATCGACTCCGCGCACGTCTGGGGCGTGTCGATGGGCGGGATGATCGCCCAGACCCTCGCCATCCGTCACCCCGACAGGGTGCGCTCAGTCTGCTCGACGATGTCCACGACCGGCCACCGCGCGGTCGGCTTCCAGCACCCGACCCTGCTGCCGGCGCTGGTCATCAAGAAGCCCGGGCTGGAGGGCTACATCGAGCGCCAGATCAAGGGCGGCGTCCAGATCGGCTCGCCGGCCTTCCCCGAGCCCGAGGACGACGTACGCCGCCGGGCGATCGAGACCTGGAACCGCGGGGTGAGCTCAGCAGCCGTCGCGCGGCAGATGCTCACCGTCCTCACCCAGCCCGACCGCACCGAGGCTCTCGGGCGCCTCCGGGTCCCGTTCAGCGTCATCCACGGCCTGAACGACAAGATGGTCCATGTCTCCGGTGGCCGGGCGACCGCTGCCGCCGTCCCCGGCGCCGAGCTCACCTTGTTCAAGGGCATGGGCCACGACCTGCCCCGCCCGCTGTGGCCGGCCTTCATCAGGGTCGTCCGTCGCACCGCGGGCCGCGCCGCCGACCACGCCAGCCGGGCCGGCGACCGCCCCGTCACGGCCTAGCCCTGATGCCCACCACTCTCCCGGAGGACGAGTCCGGGTCGATGCTCGCCAGGGCCCTCGCCGACGTCGCCGAGCCCATCGAGGACGAGGCGGTGACCGCCAGGCTCCTCGACGCGGCCGCGGAGCAGTTCCGTCAGATCGGGATCAAGCGCACCACCATGGAGGAGGTCGCCAAGCGGGCCGGGGTCGCCCGGATCACCGTCTACCGGCGATTCACCAACAAGGACGCGCTTGTCGAGCAGGTCGTACGCCGCGAGTTCCGGCGCTACTTCGACCAGTTCGTGCTCGACATCGCCGATGCCGCCGACGCCGCCGAGCGCGTCGAGATCGGCTTCGCCAGCGCGATGCGGGCGATCCGCGGCAACCCGCTGATCGGCGGCCTGCTCACCGTCGAGACCGACTCGCTGGTGCACTCGATCGTCGGCGACGGCGGCCGAACGGTGGCCACGATCGCGCGCTTCGTGGCTGGTCAGCTGCGGCGCGAGCAGCGCGCCGGCAACGTACCTGCCGAGGTCGAGGTCGACCTCGTCGCCGAGCTGATGGTCCGCACCTCGACCTCGTTCCTGGTCACGCCGAGCGAGGTCGTCGACATCGACGACGAGACGCAGCTGCGCGCCCTGGCCCGGTTGCTCCTGGTGCCACTGATCGACCCCGGCAGCCGCCTGAAATAACCTCCGCTGGCGCCCCGGAGATACCGTGAGACCATGCACGACCACGGCTCCCTGCCCGCGCTCGGCTGGTCCGAGTTCTTCACCACCTGGAGTCTCCAGCCCGGCTGGCTGCTCGCCGCGGTGATCCTCGCGGCGGGATATCTCACGCTTCGCAACGCCGCCGGCGCGGCCTCGACGGTCAAGGGCTGGCGGGTGGCGTCGTTCCTGACCGGTCTCGCCCTGATGTACGTCGTCATCGCCTCGGCGATCAACGGCTACGCGATGTCGCTGGCCTGGATGCACATGGTGCTCCACCTGACCCTGATCATGGTCGTGCCCACGCTGCTCGTGCTGGGCCATCCGCTCACCGTCATCGCCGAGACCGGACCCCGCGCCGAGCGGGCGATGCGATCGCTCCCGGTCACCGTCCTGGTCCACCCGGTCACCGGCACCCTGCTCTACTCGGTGGTGATCATCGGCACCCATCTGTCCGGGTTCATGGACTCGATGGCGCAGAGCACCACGCTGATGGTCAGCGAGCAGATCCTCTACGTCGTATCCGGGTTCCTCTTCCTCACCGGCACGATCGGTGAGGAGAAGGTGCGCTCCGACCTGCCCTACCTGGGCCGGATCGCGCTTCTCGTGGTCGGCATGGTGCCCGACACGATCGTCGGGATCGTGATGCTGCAGACCGAGCGCGACCTCTATCCGGTCTACTCCGAGGCCCGGCCCGAGTGGGCGCTCGACGCGGTCACGGACATCCAGACCGCCGGTGGCCTGATGTGGGCCGCCGGCGACGGCGGCATGATGCTGCTCGCCATCGGGCTGGTCATCGCCGTGGTCTCCTCACCGGAACGACGGGTCAAGATGACCGGCCGTTTCCTCGACGGCGTACGCACCACCCAGCTCGCCCAGGAGAGCGCGCGTGGCTCTGCTGTTCATGGAGCCGGCGAGGGCCCCGCCGCGCCGGGATCCGTGGATCCCGACAGCGACGAGGCCCTCGATGCCTACAACGCGATGCTGGCTCGCATGAACCAGCAGCACTGAGGTCTCGACAAGCTCGACCACCGGGGCGGTGGTCAGTCGCTGACGCGCAGACCGGACTCCGTGTCGAAGACGTGGACGTCCTCGGGGTCGGTGGTGACGTAGAGGGTGTCGCCCTTGGCGACGTGGTCCTTGGAGGAGACCCGCACGATCAGCGTCGACGGGACGCCCTCGACGTCGCTGGTGCCGTAGATGAAGGAGTCCGAGCCGAGCTCCTCGACGACGGTCACCTTCACCGGCAGACCACCGTCGTTCTCGCCGACGATGCGGAAGCCCTCGGGACGCACACCGACGGTGATCTCCTTCGGCAGGTTGGCGGTGGCACCGACGGGCACGACGTACTCGCCGATCTTGGCACCGCCGTCGGCAGCGGTCGCCTTGATGATGTTCATCTGCGGCGAGCCGATGAAACCGGCGACGAAGAGGTTGACCGGCTTGCGGTAGAGCTCGAGCGGCGTGGCGACCTGCTGCAGCTCACCGGCGTTCATCACCGCGACGCGGTCGCCCATCGTCATCGCCTCGACCTGGTCGTGGGTGACGTAGACCGTGGTGATGCCGAGGTCGGCCTGGAGCTTGGCGATGTCGGTGCGGGTCTGCACGCGCATCTTGGCGTCGAGGTTGGAGAGCGGCTCGTCCATGCAGAAGACCTGCGGCTGGCGGACGATCGCGCGGCCCATGGCGACGCGCTGGCGCTGACCGCCGGAGAGCGCCTTCGGCTTGCGGTCGAGGTAGTCGGTCAGGCCCAGGGTCTTGGCGGCGTCGGCGACGAGCTTGTCACGCTCGGCCTTCGGGACCTTGGCCATCTTCAGCGAGAACGCCATGTTCTCGGCGACGCTCATGTGCGGGTAGAGCGCGTAGTTCTGGAAGACCATCGCGATGTCGCGGTCCTTGGGCGCCACGTTGGTGACGTCGCGGTCACCGATCCTGATGGCACCGGAGTTGACCTCCTCCAGCCCGGCGAGCATGCGCAGGGTGGTGGTCTTACCGCATCCGGACGGGCCGACGAGCACCATGAACTCGCCGTCCTGGATCTCGAGGTCGATGCCCTTGACCGCGGGCTCGTTGGCGCCCGCGTACCAACGCTGGGCCTTCTCGAAGCTGACTGTTGCCATGATTCCGTTGTCTCCTTCACCGGCAGGTACGTGCCGGACGATCCGTTGTGAAGTGACCGAGGCCACATCGGCCCCGGCGGGGACACCATAGCCCAGATTCGAGATCAGCGGGTCAGAGCCCGGCACACAGCCGGTGCGCAACCCTCGTAGGCCTCGAGCCGGCGCATCAGCTCGCGCGCGTAAGGCTTCGCGTGGTCCTCGGCGAAGACGTTGCGATCCTCCCACGGCCGGTCGTAGCGGTAGAGCTCGTAGGCGTGGTCGGTGCCCTTCCAGGACTTGTCCAGGTCGAACCGGACCAGCAGGCCCTGCGAGCCGCGCACCGCGATGTAGGACGGGATGATGTCGATGGTCCCACCCGACCCCCTGTCGAGGTCGACCTCGCCGGGATGGGCCTTGGCATAGGTGTGCTCGAAGAAGGCGTACCTCGGTCCCGGCAGCCTCGTCCGGCTCAGCGTGTCGGCGAACGAGCTCCCCGAGACGTACGCCGGGATCGGGGCGCCCGCGATGTCGAGGAAGGTCGGCGCGAGGTCGATGTTGTTGACGAACTGGCTGCGCTCGCCGGGCACAACGTCGGGGCCGACCACGACCAGGGGGACGCGGGTGTCGGAGTCGTAGGGGGCACCCTTGCCGCCGTTGAGCTGATGCTGGCCGAGATGGAAGCCGTTGTCGGAGGTCAGCACGATGTAGGCGTCGTCGCCGGCGGCTTCGCGCACCTGGGTGACCATCCGGTCGATCGACTGGACCATCCGAGCGCGGTCGCGGTACTGGCTCAGCGCCGTCTCGGCGCTGAGCGAGACCTTGTTGGTGCGCCAGGCAGGGGCCGGCGACGTACGTCCGCCGCGATGCAGGTAGGTGGGGGCGTTGTCCTGGCGGTCGTCGTCGTAGCCGACCAGATCCGCCAACGTAAGCTCGGCGCAGTCGAACCGGCCGCAGTTGCCGCCTGCCGGGTCGCCGGCCGGCGCCTGGTCGGCGAATGCGGGCGGGAACCAGGTCTCCAGGCCCGGGTAGTGGCGGCCGAGCCGGGAGTGGGGACCGTAGGCGGCGATCTCGAGGAAGTAGGGCTCCTCGTCGTCTCGATGGTCCTCGATGAAGGCGAGGGCGTAGTCGCGGGTGACGTTGGTGGCGTACGCGGCGTCCTTGACGGCCGGGGTGGCCGACGTCGGCGGTTGCGGATGGTGGCGCAGCCGCACCTCGCCGTCGTCGTCGAGGAAGGTGCTCTGATAGCCCCAGCCGCCGTAGGCGCCGCCGAGGAGCGCGTTCCACGAGTCCCAGCCGGGCACCTTGGGCGGCGGGACCCGGTTGCCGTCCGGATCGACGCTGGCCTCGTAGGCGTTGATGAACTTGCCCACGAAACCGGTCGTGTAGCCGGCCTCCTGCAGCCCGATGCTGAACTGCTTCTCGAGGTTGCCGTAGCGCTGGAACGCCGACCAGCCGCCGACCGGGTGCTCCGGGTCGTTCTGGGTGTTGGTGAGGACCTTGGTGTGGTGTGGCGTCTGCCCGGTCAGCAGCGCCGCACGGGAGGGGCAGCACAGCGAGTCGATGACGAAGGAGTTCTGATAGGTCGCGCCCTCGGCGGCCATCTTGGTGGCCTCCGGCATCGTCCGAAGCAGCTCCAAGGAGAAGTCGTCCATCAGGATCAGGACGATGTCGGGGTGCTCGTCGGTCGTCGCGGCCAGCTCGGCTGCGGGCTCCGCGACCGCCGCGGACGACTCGCCTGCCGCCGCAGGGCCGGCGACGACCGTCTTGGGGCCGGCGACCAGTAGACCGACGACCAGCGCCACGACCGCCAGGAGTGCGACGCCCAGCAGCGCGCTCCACGTCGGCTTCATCCTGAGGCTCCTTTGTGTATTAAGTAACTAGACAATAACGAGTTCAGGAGAGGGTATCGTCTTCTCTGCGGGCACGGCAACAACGGTCCGCGAAGCGGACCCGAGGGGCGGGTTCGGCCCGGAGGTGTGGCTAGTGCAGCCCGTGCGGCGGGAGCTCGTGCGGCGGCGGCATCCGAAGCTGCCTGCCCTTGGTCTCCTTCAACGGCTTACGGATGACGGTGACGCCACCCATCAGCGCCAGGCCCTTCACCCGCAGCACCGGGCCACCGGTCGGCTCGATCCCGCGTGGACCGACGTAGCCGCCCATGATCCCGACGCCCTGCATCACGACCTGGACGTCAGGACCGACGGTGATGTTGACGCCGCCCATGATCGCGTTGGCGTAGATCACCGTCTCCTGGGCGGAGAACTGCGCCTGGCGCATGTCGAGCTCGGCGCCACCCATCAGCGCGATCACGTTTCCGGTCGCTGGGACCGTCCAGATCCCGCGCCGGTCGACGCCGCTCATGATCGCGACGTAGAGCTGGCTCTCGATCGGAGCGTCGGCGAAGACCGCGGCCCTCTTCCCGGTGACGGGCGAGCTCTGTGGGACCGGCAGCGACGGGGTCCCCGCGGCCGGCAGGTCGACGGTGATCGGGATCAGATCGGCGTACGTCTTGGCCTTGAAGGTCGCGTCGAGGCGCTCGTCGAGCTCGTCGATCTCCAGACGACCCTCGCCGGCGGCCTCGCGCAGGATGTCGGCCACCTTGTGGCGGTCGGCATCGCTGATCCGAAGGTTCGGATCAGGATTCTGGCCACGGAATGGCTCGGGGGTCGTTCCCATGAGGCGAATGCTAGTGCGGGGGTCGGAGGTGCGCCTCAACACGGTGAAATTTGCTGGCCCGGATGCCCATCGCCATAGGCTCAGTCACTCCAGACCGAGATGCTGCTTCAGCGTGCGCTTCGGAGGGCGCGGCCCCCGGCGCTTGACGGTCACGTCGCCCAGGACAGCGATGCCGCGCACTCGCACCACCGGCGAGTCCGCGGTGAGCTCCTCGGGCACCTTGCCGGACGGCTCCTTGAAGTCACCCAGGACGCCGTTGCCCTCGACGATCACGTGCACGTTCGGCGGCACGGTGACCTTCACGCTGCCCAGGACCGAGGTCGCGCTGATGACCACCTCGCGCGCGGAGTAGTGCGCCTCGCGCAGGTCGATGTTGGCATCACCCAGCACCGCGTTGACCGACAGCTGCTGCGGAACCATCCATACGCCCTTGCGCTCGACGTTGCTCAGGAACGCACTGGCGCTGTCGTTCGCCTCGCCGGCGCCATAGACGACGGGCACTGCGCCGGCACCCGCAGCAGGTGCCACCGGCGGCCGCCCCGCGACCGGGAGGTCCTGCGTGATCGGCTCCAGGTCGGCGTACGTCTTGGCTTTGTAGGTCTCCTCGATCCGCTCCTCGAGCTCGTCGATGTCCAGCCGGCCCTCGCCGGCGGCCTCCCGCAGGATGTCGGCGACCGCATGGCGGTCGGCGTCGCTCACGCGCAGGTCGGCTCGTCGAGGCTGGCCGGGGTGCGGTTCAGGGAGTCCCATGATCATGAATGCTATCTGGGCGCGCCTCCCCCGTCTCTCAGGTTCAACCCTGAGACTTGGACACTTACCATCTGGTGCGTACCCCAGTAATTAGTGGGTACTCCCGCAACCCGGCCAAGTCCTCCAGCATGGATGACATGTCAGAAACCACCGGAAACTCGACCCACTCGACCGACGTCAGCGTGCTCGGGCTCGGCGCGATGGGCAGCGCACTCGCGGCCGCGCTGCTCGACGCCGGCCGCTCCGTGACCGTCTGGAACCGCACCCCTGGCCGTTCTACGGAGCTGGTGGGCCGTGGCGCCGGCGCCGCGGACTCGGTCTCCGAGGCGGTGCTGGCGAGCCCCGTGATCATCGCCTGCCTCTTCGATCACGCCTCCGTCGAGAAGACCCTCGGTCCGGCCGCCGACGAGCTGTGCGGCCGCACCTTGGTCAACGTCACGACCACGACGCCGAACGAAGCCCGCGAGCTCGCGTCCTGGGCGGCCGAGAACGGCATCGACTACCTCGACGGCGCCATCATGGCCGTGCCGTCGATGATCGGACCCCGCGCGGGTCAGATCTTCTACAGCGGCTCTCGAGCGGCGTACGACGCCCTGCTGCCGACTCTCGACGTCTGGGCGACGAGCGAGTTCCACGGCGAGGACGCCGGCCTGGCGTCGCTGGTGGACCTGGCGATGCTGTCGGGGATGTACCAGATGTTCACGGGCTTCTTCCACGGCGCCGCGATGGTCGCCACCATGGGGATGAGCGCGGCCGACTTCGCCGCTCGGCAGGCTCCGTTCCTCGCCGCCATGATCGAGGAGCTCGCCGGCTACGCGAAGGTCATCGACGGCGGCGACTACACCGTCGCGGGCCAGCAGAGCCTTGACTTCTCCGACCTCTCGCACATCGTGCGAGCCAGCGAGGAGGAGGGCGTCGACCCCGCACCGATCGCCGCCGCCCAGGCGCTGATCAACAGACAGATCGCCGCGGGGTATGGCTGCGGCGCCCATGGCGGCCTCGGTCGTCGTGTCGACGGCGACGGCGAGCGAGCCCCGGTAACCCGCGCTCGGGTTGCCGGTGAACGTGC
>NZ_JBEXSD010000041.1:0-54006 GCF_040613495.1 Nocardioides sp. NPDC006273
TTCACCGCCGGCGACGGGATGGACATCGTCGCCATCCTCCGCGACGTCCTCGACCTCTTCGAGACCGAAGCCGCCGCCGGACGGCCCGTCATCGACGTCACCGGGACCGACCTGGCCGCCTTCTGCGACGCCCGACTGCCCGAGCAGCCTGACACCTACCGGGAGAAGCTTCGCGCCAGCCTCAACGAGGTCGCACGGAAGCTGTCATGACTCAGGAGAGGTCGATGAAGGCGTACTGGGCGACCTTGTGCGGGAGCTGGACCACCGGGCCGAGATGGAAACCGTAGTCGCCGAGCCGGACGATGGATGCTTCGTTCGAGGCGTCTGGCTCGACGACTACCCGGCGGGCACCGTGCTTGGCGACGACGGTCTCGAAGAAGAAGTCGATGATGGACTTCGTCTGGCCCTTCCGGGCCGGGGAGTCGGCCAGGAAGAGGTGCATGCCGAGGTCGCCGGGGCGGCGGTCGTAGAAGGTGCCGAGCTCGTCGACCTCGGGGTCCCAGGTCTGGAACAGGGCGACCGGATCGCCGTCGATCTCGATGATGTACGCGGCGAGGTGCGGCTGCTCCTGCAGCCAGGTGTAGATCTCCTCGATCTCCTCGCGCGGCTTCTCGGCCATGCCCCAGAACCGGGCCCGATCATCTTGCAGCCAGCCGCACAGCAGGTCGATGTCGGCCGACGGTGCCAGGTCGCGGATGGTCAGGGCTGGGGTTGTCAGAGCCATGTCTTCTCCTCGGTGAGCAGGGACCAGTCGGTGACGACGCGGACGGCGCCTCCGTGGGCCCAGGCGTCGTGCTGGTCGGTGTGGTGGGGGCTGTCGGGGGATCCGCTGGCGCCGAGGGGTACGACCCATCGGCTGTTGTCCCGGTCGGCCAGGTCCCAGGCGTAGCGCGCCACCGAGCCCCGGACGGTCACGGTGGCACCTGGGATCCAGGCGTTGCAACGGACTGTGTCGGTGTCTCCGGGAAGTGGCGTTGCGGGCGCGGTCCGGGTGTGTGGGAGCTCGAACTGCTCCAGCGCGTGCAGCGGCCAGAAGCGGTGGCCCTCCGGCCAGGACGTCGGCTCGCTGCCGGCGTCGCGTACGGCCTTCACAGCCTCCGCCACGAGCGCTCGCGGATCCAGACCGAAGGGCTTCTCCGCGGCCAGGATGATGTGCAGCGCGCCGGCCACCCGCGCGGCCAGGCTGAACCACGGCTCATAGAGCGGGCCGTGCTCCGACGGCTCCCGCAGCGGCGCGAGCACCGGTGCCGCGCAGATCCGGTCGACGACCTCGGCACGCAGCGCGGCGTACCAGGCCGCGCCCGGCGAACCGTCCATCGCGCCGTCCCACTCGGCCAGTGCCTGGGGCCGCAGATCGGCCGGGACCAGCGCGAGCAGCGGCGCGCCCGCGGTCTGGGTGGTGTCGGCGAGCACCCCGACCGCGCCCTCCGCATCGAGCGGCCCGGCGCCGTCGAGAAGGTCCCGGATCCGGCCCGCCCGGAACGGCGGGGCGAAGCTCGTGGCCAGCACGTCGAACTCCGGCATGCACCGGTCGTTGGCGGTCACCACGGCACGGTCCGGAGCAGCCGTACGCCGCGGCAGCGGGTCGACCCAGCCGGTCCACTCCCCTGCCGCGTCACGCCGCGGCACCCGGCCGCCGACCGTGTGGACGACGTTGCCGGCCACATCGGCGATCACCCAGTTGTTGACCGGCTCGACCCAGTGGGCGACCGCGGCCTCCACGTCGGCCACCGAGCGTGACCGCAGCAGCGGCAGCAGCGCCCCGAAGCCGAGGTCACCGAGCTCGTGGCCCGGCGAACGCAGCACCTGTCCCCAGCCTTCGTCTGGCCCGCCGAGGACGACCGGCCCACGGTCGGTCTCCAGCACCTCGACCTCGACCGGCTCCTGGTCGCGGACGAGCACCGTCTCGACGCTCCGACTCACCACACCGCCGCGCGAGCGCAGGTCCACACGGTAGAGATCCTGGTAGTCGGCCATCGCGTTGGTGATCCCCCACGCGACCTGACCGGCGTGCGCGAAGTGCTGGACTCCGGGCACACCGGGGAAGGTCATCCCGACCACGTCGAAGGTGTCGTCGGGGTCGGTGCACGCCAGGCGTACCTGGAGGTAGACGTTGGGCGCCTCGAAGACCCGGTGCGGATCACCGGCGATGAGCGGAAGCCCGGACCGCGTGCGGCCGCCACCCACTGCGTACGCGTTGGACCCTCCGGACAGGCCCTCGGTGCGGAACAGCTCGGCGTCGGCTGCCAGCACCCGGGCCGCCCGGGCACCGAAGAGCTTCGAGGGGAACGACCCGAACAGGATCTGCTGCACCCAGAAGACCGCCAGGGGGGTCCACGGCTGCCAGGCCCCCGGCGCCGGGCCGAGTCCATCGGGCCCGTCGAGCTCCGGGCAGGACGCGCCCTCCAGACCGGAGCGGACGCCCTCGACGTACGCGGTCAGGAACCCCTGCGTCTCCTCGTCGAGCCGCTCGAACGCGTCCTGAGCCACCGCCGCCAGCCGGGCACGGCGGGCGAAAGTGTCCCACTCGAGCCCGGCCGGGCCGAGCAGCTCGGCGGTGCGGCCCTCGCCGCGAAGCCGCTCGATCTCCAGCTGCCAGGCGCGGTCCCGTGCGGTGGCCCAGCCCTGCAGCCGGGCCACCTCGGTCAGCGAGGCACCCCGCACATGCGGGATGCCCCACTCGTCCCTCGAGAGACTCATGCGATCGGGTTGGCCAGCGTGCCGGCGAACATGAGCGACTCGGCCTGGTCGGTGATGTCGACCATCTGCAGCGTGTTGCGCAGCTGGAGCCGGTTGAGGCACGAGTGCCGGAACCGCGGGCGGAGGAAGTCGTAGCGCGCGACCGCGTCGGCCAGCTCGGGGTGGTCGGCGGCATGGTCGACGATGCAGGCCCGCGTCTCGGCCCAGAACTCGCTCTCCGGAAGCACGCCCTCATCATCGAGGATGGCGGCGACGTAGCGCAGCACTCCGTCGAAGATGTCGGTGTGGACGGCCAGCGCCTTGACGTCGTCGGGGAACTCCCCGCGGATCCGGGAGACCTCCTCGGGCAGCGGCAGGTCGCCCATCACCGCCACCTCCTCGCCGATGTCCTTCATGAACATCCGCACCGGGACGTGGTCACGCAGCACCATGACGAGGTTCTCGCCGTGCGGCATGAAGGCCAGGTCGTAGGCCAGCAGGCAGTGCACCAGCGGGCGCAGGTAGGCGTCGAGGTAGCTGCGCACCCACTCCCGCGCAGGCAGCCCGGAGGCGCGGACCAGCTCGGCCGCGTACGAAGCGCCCGCGGCGTCGCGGTGGAGCAGCGCCGCCATCGTCGCGCACCGCTCGCCCTCGGCCAGCCGCGGCACGGGCGACTCCCGCCACAGCGCGGCGACCATCTTCCGGTAGGGCGACGGGCTCGACAGGGCGTGGAAGACGTCGCCGGTCCAGCCGATCGAGGCCAGCTCGCGCAGCACCCCGAAGCCGCGCTCCTTCAGCTCCGCGTCGCCCTCGACCAGGTCGGCGACCCAGTCGTTGATGACCGGGGTCGCAGCCATGTACGCCGGCGAGAGACCCCGCATGAACCCCATGTTCTGGATCGACAGCGCGGTCTTGACGTAGTGCCGCTCCGGCCGACTGGTGTTGAAGTACGTCCGGATCGACTGCTGCGGACGGTGGACGTCCTCACCCTCGCCGACCAGCACCAACCGGCGCGCGGCGACGTCGGCCGCGAAGGTGACCGCCAGCTTGTGGCGCCACTGCCACGGGTGGACGGGCAGGTAGCGGAAACCGTCCGGGTCGAGCCCGAGCCCCCTCAGCCTCGCCGCGAACCGGGCCAGCGTCGCCTCGCCGAGCTCGGCCTCGTAGAGCCCCTGCTCGTCCTGTCCACGGCCCAGGGCCAGGTGGGACTGGTCACGCGAGACGGCCACCCACAGCAGGCTCAGGTCGTTGCTCGTCTCCGGCGCCCAGCGGGCATGGTCGTCGATGTCGAAGCCGATCCGACCGTTGTTGGCGACGAAAGCGGGGTGGCCCTCGCTCATCGCGCCCTCGACGCTCTGGTGGTCGGCGTCGACCAGGTCGGCGGCGGTCAGCGTCTGGTGCTCGAGCTTCCAGCAGGACGAGGCGATGGTGGCCGCCAGCTCCTCCAGGTAGGTCGGCAGCAGCTTCTCGGGGATGCCCAGCTCGGGCGCGAACTCGGCGACGAACGCCTGGGCGTCGACATCGGCCTCGGCATTAGCCGTCCGCCGCACGATCGAGGAGGGGTCCACCACCCAGTGGTCGAGCAGGAAGCGCCGGGCCGAGAAGGAGTACGTCGAGGACGGGCCGCTCAGCTCCCAACCCACGTCGGTGGCGACCGGGGAGATCAGCCGCTCGTGGCTGAACTCCGCGATCGCCTTCGCGACCAGATGCCGGTGGGCGACCCGCAGGTTCTCCGGGCGGAGGTGGGCGGCGGCGTACATCTCCCGGGTGCAGACCGAGAACATCGCGGTCTTCTCGCCGATCTTGATCTGGCGCAGCTCGACGAAGCCGGCCTCGGTGTTCTTGCGGCGGATCGCCTCGTTGCGTACGTCCGGCTCGACCACCACGCGACGGACCCCCGGATCGGCGAAGCAGTGCCGCATGACCGCTCGGAAGACCCGGGTCGTGAACCCTGAGACCTGCTCGCCGGCGGCCGGCGCGACGAGGACGTGCATACCCAGGTCGCCGACAGCCAGATCCGGCAGGCCGACGATGCCGCCGAGCTCGCTGCGGGCGGGGTCGTAGGTCTCGACCAGGAACGCGGGTACGCCGTCGACCCGGCCGAGCCAGGCGTCGTGGTGCGGGTGCCGGTCGATGCGTGCGTACTCGCCGGCGACATCCTCCAGGGAGGCGTCCAGCATCATCCAGTACGCCGAGCGTGGGTGGGTCACCCACGAGTGGACGGTCGCGAGGTGGGTCTCGATCTCGAGCGGCTCGATCGTGATCCTCATCGGTTCTCCTCCGTAGGCTGGCTGTGCTTGGGCAAGATCCGGAACCGGTCAGGCACGCCGAACTCCTGGAACGCGACGCGCTTCTCGACCGGGTACGGCTCCCGGCCGAGGATGGCGGCGAGGATCACCGAGCTGCGGTAGGCGCCCATGCCGAGGTCGGGCGCGACGAAGCCGTGGGTGTGCTCCTCGCCGTTCTGCACCCAGACCTCGCGGTCGGCTTGGTCGACGGAGAAGGTCGAGCTGGCGGCGTAGCGGCCCTGCTCGTCCAGGCGGAGCCGGTCGCGGACGGGCTCGAGGAAGGCCGGGATGCCGGCGCGGTAGCCGGTGGCGAGGACGAGCGCCTCGGTGTCCATCTCGTAGTCCTCCTCCTGCTCCACATGACGCAGCGCGAGGTGGTAGCCCTCGTCGGTGCGGGTCACGCCGCGCACCTCGGTGTTGGTCAGCAGTGTGGTCCCGGCGACACCGCCAGCCCCCTGGCCGACCGAGCGGGTGTAGAGCGCCTCGTGGATCGCGTCGATGGTGTCACCCGAGATGCCCTTGTAGAGGCTCTGCTGCGACTTCAGCAGCCGGTCGCGCTTGTCGGCGGGCAGCGCCTGGAAGTAGGCGGAGTACTCCGGCGAGGTCAGCTCGAGGGTGAGCTTGGTGTACTCCATCGAGAAGAACCGCGGGCTGCGGGTCAGCCAGGCCAGCTGGTAGTCGTGGTCGGGCTGGTCGGTCAGCAGGTCGAGGTAGACCTCCGCCGCCGACTGGCCGCTGCCGACCACGGTGATGCTGCGTCGGGCGACGAGCTCGTCCTTGCGGGCCAGATACTCCGCGCTGTGGAGCGCCGGCCCGTCCTCCGCCACCGCCGACGCGGCGCACTCGGGCACACGCGGGCTCGTGCCGGTCCCGAGCACCAGCCGCCTGGTCAGATGCCTCTCGCCGGTGGCGGTGGTGACGACGTACGTCTCGCCGTCGTGCTCCACGGACGTGACCTGCTGCCCGAACCTGACGGAGTCGAGACGCTCGGCGACCCACTGGCAGTACTGGTTGTACTCACGCCGGTGGGGCAGGAAGCTCTCCCGGATGTAGAACGGGTAGATCCGGCCGTTCTGCTTGAGGAAGTTGAGGAAGCTGAAGCGCGAGGTCGGGTCGGCCATCGTCACCAGGTCGGCCATGAACGGCACCTGCAAGGTGGCGTCGTCGAGCATCATGCCGGGGTGCCAGTCGAACCGGTCGCGGCCCTCGAGGAAGAGGCAGTCGAGCTCGCTGATCGGGTCGGCCAAGGCGGCCAGGCCGAGGTTGAACGGGCCGAGCCCGATGCCGATCAGGTCGTGGACGTGAGCCGAACCATCAGAGATGGTGAACACAGTTGCGGGAGTCGTGGGTGCGTTCATCGGGCGACCTCCGGAATGACGGGGCCGAGAGAGAGACCCAGCGCACGGACCTGCTCGATGAGCTCGAGGACGTCCTGCACGGAGGCCTTGGGATTGAGCAGAGTGAGCTTGAGGAACTGGCGGCCGTCGACCTTGGTCGCGGCGACGACACCGCGGCCACCGCTCCACATCTCGGCGCGGATCCGGCGGTTGAGGTCGCCGAGTGCCTCCTCGTCCAGGTGAGGATCGCGGTAGCGGAAGACGACGGTGGAGAGCTGGGAGGGCGCGACGACCTCGATGTCGGGCTGCGCATCGAGGATGTCGTAGACCTCGCGCGCCAGGTCGATCACGGACTCGAGATAGGCACCGATCTGGTCGGCGCCCATCGTACGCAGCGTCAGCCACAGCTTGAGCGCGTCGAAGCGGCGGGTGGTCTGCAGGGACTTGTCGACCTGGTTGGGGCTCGTGGACTCCCGCGGGTTGAGGTAGTCGGCATACCAGGAGGCGTGCTGCATCGTCGCCAGGTCGCGCACCAGGAGAGCGCTGGAGGAGACCGGCTGGAACCAGGTCTTGTGGTAGTCGATCGTGATCGAGTTCGACCTCTCGATGCCGTCGAGCAGGCCCCTATACCTCGGCGAGGCGAGCAGCCCACCGCCGTACGCCGCGTCGACATGGAACCAGACGTTGAAGTCCTGGCAGGCGTCGGCGATCGCGTGCAGCGGGTCGATGACCCCGAAGTCGGTGGTGCCCGCGGTGGCGACGACGGCCGCGGGGACGAGACCGTCCACGACGCAGTCGTCGAGTGCGGCCCGGAGAGCGACGACGTCCATCCGGCGATCGGCGTCGGTCGGGATCGCGATCGCGGCCGCATCGCCCATGCCGAGCAGACGCGCCGACTTCGCGATGGAGAAGTGGCTGTCCGCGGAGGTCAGAAAGCGCAGCCGGTCCAGAGGTACGCCGCGGCGCTCCGCCTCACCGCGGGCCAGGAGCAGCGCCTGCAGGTTGGACTGGCTGCCGCCGCTGGTGAAGATGCCGTCCCGGGTCGCCTCGGGGTAGCCGGCGCGGGCCGCGGTCCAGTCGATGAGACGACGTTCCATGAACGTTCCACCCACGGACTGGTCGAAGGTGTCCATAGAAGTGTTGACCGCCGCGATCAGCAGCTCACCGACGAGGGAGGGGATGACGACCGGGCAGTTGAGGTGAGCCGCGTAGGACGGGTCGTGGAACCAGACCGCGTCCTCGAGCCAGAGCCGACTGACCTCGGCCAACGCGGCGCCGCCGTCCAGAAGGGGATCGTCGAGATCGACCTCGGCGACCGGCTTGGCGGCCAGCTCGGGCGAGATTCCGGTGGTGGGGCCATCGAGCGTGGCGAGCTGGTCCACGAGCAGCCTGATCGCTTCGGTGATGCCGCTGGTGTACTCACGAGCATTGTCTGGGTGGAACAGATGCTCCAAGTGCGGTGCGCTCACTGGTCTCCTTCATCGCGGGGTGATTAGGTTAGGCAAGCCTAAGTGAGGCTACCCTAAACGCACCGCCGCCAGATGAGCGGGTCAAAGAGAGGACGATCACACCCGTGCACCACTCCCCCACGCAGGCCCGTCGAGTGCTCGCCGGCTTCGCCTTCGCCTCCCTCGGCAACGGCCTCACCCTGCCGTTCCTCTACGTCTACCTGGCTCAGGTGCAGGACCTCGGGTCATCGACCGCGGGCTGGATGTTCGCCTGGATGGGACTGGTCGGGCTGGCCGCCGCCCCCGGGGTGGGAGCGCTCCTCGACCGCTTCGGACCGCGGGCGGTGCTGCTCGGCGCGCTGGTCATCGAGGCAGCCGCCATCGGCTCGCTCGGATTCGTCGACGGCACCGTGCCGACGATGGCGGTGCTCGCCGGAGTGGTGGTGGGCGCCTCTCCCCTCTGGCCCGGGACCACGACGCTGCTGGCCGGGTTGGTCTCCGCCGAGGGCCGCGAGCGTGCGTACGGCTTCGCCTTCCTGGGGCTGAACGTGGGCATCGGCGTGGGTGGCCTGGTCAGTGCGTTCCTCGTCGACATCGACCGCCCCGAGACCTTCCAGGTGCTCTACCTGTGCGACGCGCTCGCCTACCTGGCCTACGCCGCGGTCCTGGCGCTCCTCGTCCGCTCCCCCGCCGAGGAGGGCACGGCTCGGGAAGAGACCGGTGGGACCTGGGGCGAGGTGCTGCGGGACCGTCGTGCGGTGGCGCTGGTCGGGTGCGGCGTGCTCGCGGTGACCTTCGGCTACGGACAGCTCGAGGCCGGCGCGACCGCCTACGCCGTGGAGGTGGCCGGGGTGCCGGCGACCGCCCTCGGCTGGGCCTTCGCCGCGAACGCAGCCGTGATCGTCTGCGGGCAGGTGATCCTGCTGCGGCTCACCTCCGGATGGCGGCGTACGTCCGCGCTGGCCTGCGCCGTCCTGACCTGGTCGCTGGCCTGGACCGTGCTGGCCGCCGCTGACCTGATGCCGACCGCCGGCGCGATCGCCGCGGTGGTGATCGGTCTCGCGATCTTCGGCCTCGGCGAGACGCTGTGGGCGCCGATCGTGACCGGCCTGGCGAACACCATCGCCCCCGACCACCTGCGCGGCCGCTACAACGCCTCCCTCGGCCTCACCCTCACCCTCGGCCAGATCCTCGGCCCGGCGCTGGCCGGCACCCTCATCGGCAGCGGGCTCGGCCACCTGTGGGCGTTCGTCGTGATCGGCGGCACCCTCACCGCGGGTCTGGTGCTGACCAGGCTCCGGTTCCTGCTCACCGCGGCTGAGGACGGCGCCCCGGAGGCCGAGATCCTCCGGGAGCCGGTCGAGGTGGCCGCCGACTAGCGCTGCGCGTCGTAGCCGAGCCGCCCACGCGTGGCGAGGATGATGATGGCCGCACCGATCCCCGCGGCGAGGAGCACCGCGAGCTGGAACTGGTCGGCGTCGACGCCGGGGAAGAGCTCGGCGGAGGCCACGGAGGCGTAGTTGTTGACGCTGGTGTGCAGGAGCATCGCCAGCGGCAGGCTCGCCCCGGTACGGTTGAAGACCCAGGTCATCACGATGCCGAAGGTGACGCAGAAGGCCGTGAAGACGAGCGGGGCGTACCAGCTCACCTCCGGCCAGCCGGCCCAGTCTGTCAGGAAGAGCGGCATGTGCCACAGCGCCCAGATCGGCCCGAGCACGAAGGCGGACCCGAGCGGTCCGACCTTCCGCTGCAGCCGGGGCAGGGCGAAGTCGCGCCAGCCCGGCTCCTCGGCGAGGCCGGTGGTGATCATCTGCAGGATGAGGCCGGGGACGTACGCCACCAGCACGAACAGCCACGCCTGCGACGGCGCCGCCATCTGCCCGCCGGTGACCTGGGTCGCGACGATGATCGCGGCCGGCACGCCGATCAGGATGCCGGCGTACCAGCGCCAGCTCGCCCGCCAGCGCCACATCCCGACGACCCAGGCACGCAGGCCGGCCCGGCCACCGACGAGCCAGGTGACCAGGGCGGCGCTGCCGATCGGGCCGAGGTAGGCGCCCGGGAGCATCCCCAGGAGCTGGCCGCCGATCATGCCGCCAGGGAAGGTGAGGTCCCAGACGCCGAGACCGCTGTTGGAGAGGATGTACGGAGTCCAGGCCAGCCAGCTCGCCGCGAGGGCGAGCACGAAGAACGTGGAGAGCTGATGGCGGCGTACGAATGCTCGTAGGCCCTGATCCGGTTCCGTCATCGGTTGGGTCGCTGGTTGGGTCGTGGTCATGGTCGTTCCCTTTCGGCATGGGTCGCTTTGCTGACCTGAACCTAGGAACGGGGCCGGTCCCGTCGCGCCGGGCAAAAGAGCGAACCTTCGCACTTGCATCGAAAGATGCTGGCGACCGGGACCGGTTGCGGAAAGGATGAAGGCGTGAGCGACAAGACGACCCCGACGGTGCCGCGACTGATCCCACCCATGGTGGTCTGGCTGGTCACCGTGGCGCTGCTGGTGGCCGCGCCCGGCCTCGACTCCGCCGACGCCGAGATGAGCGGCAGCCCGGCGCTCGGCAGCGTCAGCTGGTGGGTCGCGCTGGTGGTGCTCACCGCCCAGGCGGTGGTTCTCCTCGAGCGGCGCGCGCGGCCGTTGGCGGTGCTGCTGGCCGTGGCGGGCGTCTCGGTCGTGCTGGCGGTCAGCGGAGCGGGCGACGCGACCAGCCTCGCTTCGGCGGCCGTGCTGGTCGCGGTGTGGTCGGCGGTGACCTCGACGTCGCTCCACCGCCGGGCCGAGGCTCTCGCCGGGGCGCTGACCGGTGCCGGCCTGCTGGTCGCGCTCGGCACCTGCCTGAGCCAGACGAGCATCGGGCTGCCGGTCGGCACCGCGGTCCTCGCCGGTCTCGCCCAGGGGGCGGGCGTGATCGTCGCTCCCGCGCTGCTCGCCGCCACCGTGCACGCCCGCCGCGACGCGCGGGTGGCCCGGACCGACCTCGCGGACGCCGTCGACCGCGAGCAGTCGGCCCAGATCGCCGCGGCGATCGCACAGGAACGTACGGCGATGGCCCGCGAGCTCCACGACATCGCCGCCCACCATCTGACCGGTATCGCGGTGATGACCGGCGCGGTCGAGAGGCAGATCGACACCGACCCGGCGGGCGCGAAGGAGTCCGTCCGCCAGGTGCGCACCCAGAGCACCGCGATGCTGCGCGAGCTGCGTGGACTGGTCACGCTGCTGCGGAGTCCGGAGCAGACCGAGGAGGCGAGCGGGCAGGAGCGCCTGTCCCAGCTGGCCCCGCTCGTCGACGAGGCCCGTCGCGCCGGGCTCGAGGTGTCTCTCTCCACCCTGGGTGCCACCTCCGTCACCGAGAGCGTCGGACCGCTCGCACAGCTCTCCGCCTACCGCACCGTGCAGGAGTGCCTCGCCAACGCCGTGCGGCACGCGCCGGGCGCGCGGTGCGAGGTGGTCCTGGACGCCCGGGATCCGGCTGCCGTGGTGGTGACGGTGCGCAACGGGCCGCCGCCCACGATTCCGGTCGGGATGCCGCGTCGGCGCGGCCTGGGCCTGGTCGGCATGCAGGAGCGTGCCGACCTGACCGACTCGACCCTCGAGGCCGGACCGACCGCCGAGGGCGGCTGGCAGACGCGGCTGCGGATCCCCGCCACCGCGACCGCGGAGGTGGCCGGATGATCCGGGTCGTGGTCGCCGACGACCAGCCGCTGGTGCGTGCCGGCCTGCGTACGCTGCTGGAGACCGAGCCCGACATCGAGGTCGTCGCGGTGGCCGAGGACGGCGCTGCCGCGGTCGAGCAGGCACTCACGCTGCGGCCCGACATGGTCTGCATGGACATCCGCATGCCCGGCCGCGACGGCATCAGTGCCACCCGCGAGCTCTGCGGTCCAGAGGTCACCGACCCGATCCCGGTGCTCGTCCTGACCACCTTCGACATCGACGACTACGTCTTCGGCGCCCTCGAGGCCGGCGCCTCCGGTTTCCTCCTCAAGGACGCCGAACCCGACGCCATCGTCGCCGCGGTCCGCTCCGTCGCCGCCGGCCACGGCACCCTCGACACCTCCCTCACCCGACGGGTCCTTCGCGAGGTCGTCACCCGCAGGCGTACGCAGCCGGTGACCGCAGCGCGCGCCAGCGAGGTCCTCACCACCCGCGAGCTCGACATCCTGCTCCACCTCGCCGAGGGCATGTCCAACGAGGAGATCGCCCAGGCGCTCGTGCTCGAGGTCTCCACGGTCAAGTCCCACCTGGCCCGGATGATGCCCAAGCTCGGCGTCAAGTCCCGCCTCCAGGCCGCAGTGTGGGCCTACCAGTCGGGACTCGTCGAGCACTGAGACGCTGGACCTGTGACCGGGCCGATCAGATCAGGCCGGTCTCCTGCGCGACGTGGATGGCCCGGGAGCGGCTGTCGACGTCGAGCTTGGTGAAGATGTGCGCGAGGTGGCTCTTCACGGTGGCCTCGGTGACGAAGAGCGTGCGCGCGATCTCCTTGTTGGTCGCACCCCTGGCGAGGTGCCGAAGCACCTCGATCTCGCGATCGGTGAGCTTCGGCAACGGGCTGCGCATGCCCTTGAGCACCCGGGTGGCCAGGTCCGGAGCCAGCACCATGTCGCCGGTGGCGGCACGGCGGATGCCCTGGACGATGACCTCGGGGTCGACGTCCTTGAGCAGATAGCCGGCGGCTCCCGCCTCGATCGCACCGAGCACCTCGGCGTCGCGGTCGAAGGTGGTCAGGATCAGCACGGCCGGCGCCGGATCGAGGGCGCGCAGCGCGACCGTGGTCCGGATGCCGTCGATCCCGCTTCCCAGACGCAGGTCGCACAGCACGACGTCGGGACGAAGATGACCGGCGAGGGTGATTGCCTCTTCGCCGGTGGCGGCCTCCCCGACGACCTGGAGAGCGTCGCCTGCCTCGATCACGGCGCGCAGGCCGCTGCGTACGACCGGGTGGTCGTCGACGAGGAGCACGGTGGTCGTCATGACTTCTCCCCATGGATCGGCAGGTGGGCCGAGACCGCGGTGCCTTCCCCGAGCGTGCTCTCCACGTCGAGGCCACCACCGAGCTCCCGGAGACGCGCCCGCATGAAGCGTAGGCCGTAGCTGGACGATCCGGCGCCGGCGTCCCGCTCCCAGGCGGCGACGTCGAAGCCGGCACCGTCGTCGCTGATGTCCAGGCGCACCGAGTCGTGGTCGTCGGTCAGCGTGACGACGGCCCGGGTCGCGCCGGCGTGGAGACGTACGTTGGCGAGCGCTGACTGCGCGGTGCGGAGCAGCGCGACCTCGACCTCGGTCCGCAGCAGCGGGAGCGTGTCGTCGACATGGAGCTCGACGTGCAGCCCGGCCTCCTCGTGCGTGCGGTCGAGCATGCGCCGAAGTGCCGAGGCGAGGGCGGCGTCCTCGAGCTCGGCCGGCGCCAGGGCCTCGACGATCCGGCGTACGTCCGCGAGACTGTCGCCCGCCAGCGCCTCGACCTGCGCGAACGTGCGGGACGACTCCGGGTCCGTGGTGCGGCTGCCTCCGGCATGGGTGAGCAGCCGGATCGAGGAGAGCGCCTGCGCGATGGTGTCGTGGATGTCTCGCGAGATCCGGGTGCGTTCGGCGATCGCTCCGGAGTGCCGCTGGGCGAGCAGGAGCTCGTCCTGCAGCTCGGCCATCTCCTGCTGGGCCTTCCGCAGCGAGGCGACCAGCCGTTCGCGCTCGGCGGCGTCACTGAGGAGCTGCAGGTATCCGCGCGAGATGCCGAACGCGAAGACGCCGCCGATGAGCGGTCCGAAGACATCCGCGTAGCTGGTCGTGCCCCGGTGCAGGATCGGAGCGAGGACCACCACCATGAGGATCGCCGCCGAGAAGACCAGGCCCCAGCGCAGCGGCAGCAGGTGGCCGGCGAGCAGCCACAGCAGGAACGCGAGCCAGACGAACTCGTCCGAGACCGCGACCGCGGCGACCCAGATCAGCGCGAAGCCGAGCAGCCACCACACCGGGAGACGCCGCGAGTCTGTCTTGGCCGCCAGGACCGTGCCGGCGGTGTGCCAGCCGAGGATCGCCAGCCCCGAGACGATCGCGACCGGGAACGCCACCCCGTCGCCGATCGCTCTGCTGACCCCGATCGCCGTCAGCACGACCGCGATGACGTGCTGCCCGACCTCCATCGCCCACACCGTCGAGGCGGCGGGGGCCGGCTGCGAGGCGCCGGGACGCCTCAGCGGCACGTGTACGACATTCATGTGCTCGATTCTCCCCCGGTCCGCAGTCGTCCCGGCCACCAGATGCAGTCGCCCACCAGCGCGAAGATCGCCGGCACGATCACCGTACGCACCACCAGGGTGTCCACGAGCACACCCACGCCCACGATCAGACCGAGCTGTCCGAGAGTGACCAGCGGCAGCACACCGAGTGCGGCGAAGACCCCGGCGAGGACGATGCCGGCACTGGTGATCACGCCGCCGGTGTGGGCGACCGCCTCGACCACGCCCTTTCGGGTGCCGAGTTGGGCCGCCTCGGCGCGCGCCCGGTGGACGAGGAAGATCGTGTAGTCGATCCCCAGCGCGACCAGGAACAGGAACGCCAGGATCGGCACCTGCAGGTCGAGCGCCTGCTGATCGAAGAGGACGCGGCTCAGCCAGGCCCCGGCACCGATCGCGGCGACCGCGCTGGCGAGATTCACCAGGAGCAGCAGACCGGGTGCGATCAGCGAACGCAACAGGACCAGGAGCACGAGGAAGCTCACCGCGAGCACCAGCGGCGCGATCAGCAGCAGGTCGTGCTCACTCCCCGCGGCGGCGTCCCGCTCGGTCGCGACCGCACCACCGACCAGAGCGTCCGCGCCCTCGATCGGGTGGACCGCCTCCCGCAGGGCGGTGATCTGGTCAAGACTCCGCTCGGTGCCGGGCGAGTAGTCGCTGGTCACCATGATCTTCGTCAAGGACCCGTCGTCGGTGACCCCGGCCGGCTGAGCGCGCACCACGCCTTCCACGTCACCGGCGACCGTGGCCACCTCGGTGGCGGCCCCGCTGTCGGCGACGATGTAGACCGGCTGGGCCTCACCGGGCGGGAAGTGCGCCGAGAGCGTCTCGAGACCCGCAGCCGACTCTGACTGCACCCGGAACTTCTCGAGCTGATCGAGCCCGACCGACGTACCGGAGAGGCCGGAGGCCATCACCGCGAGCAACGCGAGCCCACCCGCCAGGCTGGCCATCGGACGCTTCACCACCCGCGACGCGATCCCGCGCCAGACCCGGCCCTGCTCACCTGACTCACCCGGGCGAGGGACGAACGGCCAGAACAGTCGCCGCCCGCACACCGCCAAGGCCGGAGGCAGCACGAACAGCACCGCGACGAGGGCGATGATCAGACCGATCGCCGCCGGGACACCCAACCCGCGGGTCATCGGGATCGTGGCCAGGACCAGCGTCAGCAGCGCGAGCACCACCGTCAGGTTGGAAGCGAGGATCGCGAGCGCCGTCCTCCGCCAAGCGGTGCTCAGCGCCAGCCGGTCATCCTCGGTCCGCTGCAGCTCCTCCCGGTATCGCGAGATCAACAGAAGCGCGTAGTTTGTCCCTGCGCCGAAGACGAGGACGCTGACGACCCCGGCGTCGAACCCGAAGTCCCACAGCGCTCCCGCCGCCGCGGTGACCCGCCCAGCGAGAGCGTCGGCAAGAGCGACCACGATCAGCGGGACCAGCCACAGCACCGGTGAGCGGTAGGTGATGATCAGCAGCACCGCCACGATCAGCACCGTCACCAGCAGCAGGGTGACGTCAGCGCCCTCGAACGCGGCGGCCACGTCGGCTCCGAACGCCGGCCCGCCCGTCACCTGCAGGGTGAGCCCGTCCGGAGCCGACGCCGCGATGTCGGTACGCAGCGCCTTGATCACCCCTGCCGTCTCGGCGTCGTCGGCGCCGACCGTGATCGGAGCAGCCAGGACCGCAGCTCTCCCGTCCTCGCTGACCATCGGCGCGGTGGCACCGTCCCCGCCGATCACCGGACCGAGCCGCGCGAGGCCTTCGATGTCAGCCGTGGCCAGCAGGCCACCGTCCTGCCGAGAGGCCACCACCAGCGCGGTCTGCCGATCCGCGTCCGGGAAGTCCTCGAGCAGGTTGCTCACCTGCGTCGCCTCCGAGCCCGCCGGCGCCTGCCCGGCTCGGTCCGGCGCCTCGATGCCACCGAGAAGACCGAACAGCGAACCCATGATGATCACCGCGAGCCCGAGCGCAAGCCACGCTCCACGCCGCGAGGTCAACCTGTCTGCGAGATGCGGGCGAGCAGTCGAGTGCGCCCGGACCAGAGAATCTGCCATGCCTGAAACTCCACCAGTCGCGGCGTCTCAGATCATCGCGAGCAAGAATGAATCAGATATCAGCCAAATGGCTGATACCGCTGGGTCACCCCTTCGGCCCGATCACGACGCGGCTGACGACCGGCAGGTGGTCGGAAGCGACGGGATCGGTCAGGACGACCTCGGCGGTGACCGGACGCACGCGGTCGGTGACGTAGAGGTTGTCGATGCGGCCACGCGGGGCCTCGGCGGGGTAGGTGAAACCGTCCCCGCGGCCGGCGACCTCCCACGCGTCGTCGAAAGCCGCGGTCAGCGTAGCGATCTCAGGAGCGTCCGGGTAGGCGTTGAAGTCACCGACCACGACCGCCGGGTCCTTGTCGACGAGGTCGACGATCTCGGCGGCCTGACGGCTCCGGATGGCCTGTGAGCTGTGCTCGAGGTGGGTCGAGTAGAAGTCGAGCCGCTGGCCGCGTACGTCGATGGTCGCGTGGAGCAGCCCGCGCTGCTCCTTGCCGTCTGCGTTGTGGAGATGGGTGTTCTCGCTCGCCACGATCGGGTAGCGGGAGAGCACGGCGGTGCCGTACTGGCTGCGTTCGGTCTGCCCGGCAGGCGGCGGGGAGTCGATGTTCGCGCCGTACGCCGAGTGCCAGCCCAGCAGCTGCGCCAGCGCCGCCGGCTGGTCGACCCAGCCGCTGCGTGCGGAGTAGTGCCGGTCGACCTCCTGCAGCCCGACCACGTCGGCGCCGCTGGCCTCGATGACGTCCGCGATCCGCTGGAGGTCGAGCACGCCGTCGGTGCCCTGGGCGTGATGGATGTTGAACGTCATCACGTCGACGACCCGAGCCCCCTTCGCGTCATCGGCGGCGGCCGGTGTCGGCGCCGCCAACAACACGGATCCCAGGAGTAGAAAGGCTGACAGCAGACGGTGTGACATGGGGGTTACTCACTTCCGATAGAGGCCGAAACCCGCACGCTACGGCCGCGACCGGTCACCTCGACGGCACCGAGACGAACGCCTCGAGAACATCAGTTCACCCGGCGCAGCTCATGTCGTCAGGATGGCAATGCGGCCTCAGCCTGCGTACGCCGCTCGACCCTGCATGGCGGAGGTGCCGAGGTCGCTCTTGGGCAGTGCCGTCCCGGCCGCGACCGCCTCTGCCCAGGTCTCGGTGCTGGCGACGGCTGCGAAGTTGGAGTGCAGGAGCACGAGCAGGGTCTGGTGCAGCTGGTCGGCGGAGACCTTGCCCGCCTCGTTGGCCAGGTGGACGGCACCGGTCGCATCCGAGAGGATCTCGGCGGCCAGGCCGAGCTCCTCGGCCCCGACCGCGGTGGCGATGTCGCAGTTGTTGGTCATGAAGCCGACGATCGTGACGGTGTCGACGCCCTGCTCACCCAGCCAGGCGGCGACGTCGGTGCCCGCGAAGACGCTGCTCTTGTCCTTGGTCACACGCTTCCAGGACGGCTTCAGGCGTCCCTCGATCTCCGGGTGGACGGTCCAGCTGTGGCTTCCACTGGCGAAGACCGGAGCACCCTCGGGCAGCTCGTGCTGGACGACGACCACAGGCAGGTCCTCGCGCTCGGCGACATCCATCGCGGTCAGGACGTTGGCGAGCGACTGCTCACGGGACGGCGACTGGATCTGCAGGATCCCGTCGAAGTACTCCTGCTGGACATCGACGACGATCAGGGCGCGGCGGGGCGTGTTCACAGAGGGTCTCCTCGGTTCGATGGTGTGGTCGTTCCCCTCCACTCTGGCTCGCCGCGAGGGGGTATCGTGAGTGGCACGAATGACATCTTTCGATGAGATTGGGCCAGAATGCGGATCGTCGTACACGCCTTCGACGGCGTCACCATGTTCCATCTCGCCACACCGTTGATGGTCTTCGGCGAGGTCGGCCGCCTGGGCCTGGCCGACGGCTGGGACCCGGTCGTGTGGACCGAGGACGGACGCGGCGTACGAACTGCCGAAGGGCTCTGGGTCGATGACGTCGCAGGACCCGAGATCGTCGAGGAAGCTGATCTCGTGGTCCTGCCGTCATGGCCGAGCGACCTCCCGCCGACCGACGCGGCTCTCACCGACAGGATCCGCGCCGCACGGGCACGAGGCAGTCGCGTCGCGGGCCTGTGCCTCGGCGCGTTCCCGGTCGTGGACAGCGGGATCCTCGACGGCAGAGACGTCGTCACCCACTGGGGCGCGGTCGAGCAGCTCGCCCACCGACGCCCGGACGTGACCGTCACCCCGGCAGCGCTCTACCGCGACCACGGCGACGTCCTCACCTCAGCGGGCACGGCGTCCGCGATCGACGCCTGCCTGTCGATCGTGCGCTCCCAACTCGGCTCGGCCGCGGCTGCCACCGTCGCACGCCACCTCGTCGTCGCGCCCCACCGCGACGGCGACCAGGCCCAGTACGTCGACCGTCCCGTCCCCGAAGCCGGCGGCGTCGGAGACCTCGGACCGACCATCGACTGGGCCCAGGCACACCTCGACGCGCGACTCTCCGTCGACGACCTGGCGAATCACGCCGGGATGAGCCGACGCAACTTCACCCGACAATTCGCCGAGGTCACCGGCAGCACTCCCGCGCGGTGGATCCTCACCCGCCGCCTCGACGAAGCCCGCCGCCTGCTCGAGACGACGACCTGGTCGATCAGCCACATCGCCGGCGCGTGCGGCTTCAGCAGCGTTGTGACCTTCCGGCAGAACTTCGCCGCCGCCTTCTCGACGACCCCCACCTCGTACCGGCGCAGGTTCGCTCCCGGGGACCTAAACCGATCTGCTCAGCGTGAAAGAAAGTTTTCTTTCACGCCCGAAGGGGTTCCTCAAAGCCGGACCATGCGGCGCGGGCCTGAGTTCTGACTGAATGCCGACGCCGACCCCAGGAAGGCGATGACAAAATAAGTTCCTGACCTGGCAGAACAAGGTGGTGGACGCAAAGGGACTCGAACCCCTGACATCCTCCTTGTAAGGGAGGCGCTCTACCAACTGAGCTATGCGTCCGAAGCGCCCCAAGAGTACGCGATCAGGGGCGAGCCCGACGAACCGGGCCGACGCACCTACCCTCAAATGGAAGTTGAGCCGCTGACGTCTCGGGTCATCAGCGGCTCAACAGTTAATAGACTAGATCCCGCCCAGGGCATATGAAAAGCGATGTAACCACCCTGTTAACACAACTTGGATGCTTGGTAAACCATTCACTCAAACCACAGCGTGGAGCTCCCGCAGGTGCTCGTCGAGGTCGCGGCCGTCGGCGTTGGCGTTGTGCACGGCCCACCGCAGCACGCCCGACTTGTCGATGATGTAGGAGGAGCGCAGCGGGGCGCCGGTGCGGTCGTTGAAGACGTCGTAGGCCTTGGTCACCTCACCGTGCGGCCAAAAGTCGGAGAGCACTGGGAAGTTGAGTCGGTCGGTGTCGGCGAACTGCCGCATGGCGTACATCGGGTCGCACGAGATCGCCAGGACCTCGGTGTCGAAGGTGACGAACTCGTCGA
Source organism: Nocardioides sp. NPDC006273 (assembly GCF_040613495.1). Taxonomy (NCBI): domain Bacteria; kingdom Bacillati; phylum Actinomycetota; class Actinomycetes; order Propionibacteriales; family Nocardioidaceae; genus Nocardioides; species Nocardioides sp. NPDC006273. Next base: position 19,512 of record NZ_JBEXSD010000041.1, read on the forward strand.
GCCGGTCGCGCAGCCCGCTCATCTCGCCGGTGCACACACCGGAGAAGGCGAACGGGAAGAAGAAGATCGCCACCGCCTTCTTGCCGTGGAAGTCCGACAGCGTGATGTCGGCACCGAACTGGTCACGAAGGGTGAAGTCCGGGGCCGGCCCACCGGTCTGAAGTCCACTCACTGCCCTGCCACCCTCTCGCCGTTCGGTCCTGCCGCCTCGTCGTCCCAGGTCGCGAGCTCACGCCGGAGCACCTTGCCGGTCGCGTTGCGCGGAAGCGCGTCGATCACGAGGATCTCGCGCGGAACCTTGAAGCGAGCCAGATTCTCCTTGACCCAGTCCTTCAGAGTCACATCGACGTCGCCCCCCTCGGCCTCGCCGCCAGGAACCAGCACCACGAACCCGCGCAACCGCTTGCCGAAGTCGGCGTCGTCGACGCCGACACAGGCTGCGTCGGCGACGAGTGGATGCCGCATCAGGCAGTCCTCGACCTCCTGCGGGAAGACGTTCTCGCCACCGGAGACGATCATGTCGTCGTCGCGGCCCTCGACGTAGAGCCGACCGTCGGGCCCGAACCGGCCGACGTCGCCGGTGGCCATCAGTCCGTCGACGACCTCCTTGCCGCCACCGCTGGTGTAGCCCTCGAAGAGAAGACCGTTGCCGACGAAGATCCGGCCGGCCTCCCCATCGGGGACAGGCGCACCGTCACCGTCGAGGATCCGCATCTGGGTGCCCCACGGCACCTTGCCGGCCGAGGTCGGCGCCTCCCGCAGGTCGACGGGGTCGGCGATCGAGGCGTAGGAGACCTCGGTCGAGCCGTAGACGTTGTAGAGGCTGTCACCGAAGCGGTCCATCCACTCCAGCGCCAGGTCGCCGGGCAGCGCCGAGCCGGAGGACGCGACGGCCTTGAGCCTGGAGGCGATCGCCTCCAGGTCGTGCGCAGCCAGCTTCTCCTCCGGCAGCGACAGGATCCGCTGCATCATGACCGGGATGACCACGAACGAGTCGGCTTCGCTCGCCGCGAGGGTCGCCAACGCGTCCTCCGGGTCGAACCGGCGGCGCAGGATCATGGTGGTGCCGAGCAGCTCGGCGAAGAGCAGGTGGGCGATCCCCCAGGTGTGGAAGAGCGGGGCGGCGATGAAGCAGCGCCACCCGTCCTTCATCGGCATCCGCGACATCAGCGCGACGGCCGCGTCGATCCCCGCCTCCTGACGCGGCGCCGACTTGGGCGCCCCGGTCGTGCCGGAGGTCAGGATCACGATCCGTCCGTGCCGCTTCGGCGGCGGCACCGGCCGCGCGTCACCGGAGACCAGCGACTCGAGCGTCTCCGCGCTTCGCGCGGTTACTCCCTCGCTCGGCGCGAGCGGACGAGCAAGCTCGCCGCTCGACCTCGCTCCGGTCGTCTCCTCGGGGTCCTCGGAGTCCACCCACGCAACCAGCCGCTGAGCCGAGCTCGCCGCGGACAGCAGCCCGGTGAACTCCTCGTCGTGGATGATCAGGGCGGGCTTGTCCCGCTCCAGCACCCCGACGAGCTGCGGGCCCGCGAAGGCGGTGTTGAGGTAGAGCGCGTCGGCGCCCAGCTTCGCGACCGCCAAGGTGGCGTCGACGAACCCACGGTGGTTGCGACACATGATCGCGACCCCGTCACCCTCCCCGACCCCCCGGGCAGCCAGGGCCCGGGCGATGGCGTTGGAGCGACGGTCGAGGTCGGCGTAGGTCAGCGACCCGAGCTCGTCGATGAGAGCGGTGCGGCGTGGATAACGACGAGCGAGACCGATGAACCCACCGGCCGGGCCGGTGCCCCAGCGCGCCAGCGCCAGACCGGTCTGGGCGAGCCCGATCGGGTTGACCGGCCGGACGATGCCGGAGCCGGCCAGGATCTTCGCCGCGGATCCGGCGGTGCGTGCCTTGGCAGCCGTAGTCGAGAACACCGTCGGGAGTCTAGCCACCTCGTGGCGTCGCCTCCGTGGAAATCGAACCACAATACGGACACGGCGTCGCAGTAACCCAGCGGATCGCCCGTCCGCGCTCACTCACGCGAGGCCTCTGGCGGGTGTCCGGCGATCCCGAGAATCGCGGACATCACGCAGGGGTCTTCGGCGCCAGCAGACGCGTCGCGGCCCAGTCCTTGCTCACAGATGCGGTGGTGGTCTGGGACAGTCCGGCGATGGGTGCCGCCTCGGCGATGTCGGCCGCGTCGACCGCACCAGGGCGGCCAACCTTCGGCGTCAGCAGCCAGATGACACCGCCGCCGACGAGGTCGGTCAGCGCGTCGACGAGTCCGTCGACGAGGTCGCCGTCATCGACGCGCCACCACAGCAGCACGGCGTCGACCACGTTCCCGTAGTCGCCGTCGACCAGATCTGCGTCGACGGAGTCTTCGATGGCGACCCGAAGCTCGTCATCAGTGTCGTTGTCCCAGCCCAGTTCCTGGATGACCATGCCGGACTTGAGGCCCAGCCGGTCCGCAGGCCCTGTGGCTGCGGTCGAGCTCACGTGTCGTTTCCTCCAAAGCTTGTTGTCCACGCCGCTTGCATGGACTTGGTTGGTGGTAGTCCAGCGGAGAACGCGAGTCCATGCAACCCCAACCGCCTGTCAGGCGCTAGTTAACGGCGTGTCGCAAGCCTTTCATGCCCTCGGATCGAGCAGGTGCAGCAGTACGTTGCGGTCCTGCGCCGTCCCGGCCGAAGGGTGCTCGGCGAGGCGCACCCGCGGCCCCTGCCAGTCGTTCGCGGACAGCTCGCGGGAGAGCGAGGCGAGGTGGCCGACCTCCTCGATCGAACCGCTCCACCGGGCGGGGCCGGCGTGGTCGAGCATCGTGGTGGCGATGGTGAGCACGTCTCCGTCGGAGATGAGCTCGACGACCCGGCCCTGCTGCGGCCAGTCGATCAGCGACGGCGCGGTGACCTCCCACCAGGACCCGTGAGGCTTCACCGACGCACGGTGGGTGTGCCCGTTGAGCCAGAGGACCGCGCTCTCATGCTTCGAGACGGTCTGCACGATCTCGTCGCCGAGCACCCGCCGCTTGCCGTCGGGAGCACTCATGTCGTTGTGCAGCGAGGCCACGTCGTGGTGGCTGGCGATCACCGTGAGCCGCTCGTCGTAGTCGGTGGACGCGAGCACGGCATCGAGCCAGTCCAGCTGCTCGGCGTCGATCGACCCCTGGAAGCCGCCGGCCGGGTTGACCGTGTCGAGGACGACGAAGGTGACCTGGTCGTTGACGTCGTAGCGGTAGTAGGGCTCGCCTCCGGCCTTGAACCCGTGTCCGGGCGGCTGCGCCTCGTCGTGCACGTGGGAGTCGACGAACTCCTGCAGCGTGGTCTGCCGGCGGCGCCGGTCGGCGGTCACCTCGTAGGGCTCCAGCTCGGCCAGCATGCCGAATGCCACCGGGTCACCGGAGACCAGGCCGGAGATGAGTTTCGCCTTGGCCTCGTCGGTCCAGTGCTCGGGCATCGCGATCGCCTTCAGATCGCCGACCGCGACCTCGCCGATGGCGGCGGTGCCCGGCACGGTCCCCTGGAGGAGCCCGTCATGGTTGCCGTTGACGGCCAGCCACGGCACCTCCAGCCCGGGCGAGTCGATCGCCTTGCGCACGGCCTTGAGCAGCCCGGGGACGAGCGGGAAGCCATGGTCACCACGGCGCATGTCGTACGTCTCGCCCTGCGGATGCCAGAAGCGCTTGTCGGGCAGGTTGGCGACGCCCTCGTAGTGCAACATGTCGCCGGAGTCGGGCGTCAGCCGGCCTCCGTCGAGCAGCGTCAGATACCAGTCGAGCTCGTTGAACTGCCCGTTGTCGGTGTTGTCGCCGGTCGCGATCGCGAGGTCGAGCGGGCCGCCGCCGACGGGGCCTTCGGTGATCTCGTTGACCGCCTCGACCATCGCGGCGCCGACGTGGGCGGTCAGCAGCTCCTGCGCCCGGTAGGTCCCGACCTGGTCGATCAGGTCGCAGGTCGTGCTGTCGGGATCCATGAGCCGGTCCAGGACCTCGACCCGGGCCGGCGACTGGTGGTCGCAGATGTGCATGTCGGACAGGTGCGCGACAGTGAGCACGGGATCACCGAGGTTCTCGGGGCGCCGGGTGAGGTCGGTGCGCGAGACGTGGCGCTCCTGCGGGCCTTCGGCCAGACGTACGTAGGGGCCCTTCCGGCCACCCGCGACGATCCGACCGCTCTCGCTCGTGACACCCATCTACGCCGCCCTCTCCTGATGCCCGGCCAACACCGTCCGGTGCGCGAACCCTACTCCCCTCGCCCACACCTCTTGGGCGGAACCTCGGCGCACGGATCACGGGCTCCGGGCCTGCTGCGCGCGGCGGCTGATGGATGCGCACCCCTTGACAACCAGCAGTGACTCTCATCACACTCTTGCCATGTCGAACCGGTTCGAAAGCAAGGTAGCCAGTTGACCACCATCCAGGACGTGGCGCGCCACGCGGGCGTCTCGCGCAGCACCGTCTCCTACGCCCTCTCCGGGAAGCGCACGATCTCGACCGAGACGCGGGAGCGGATCGAGCGAGCCATCCGTGAGCTCGGCTTCACGCCCAACGCCGGCGCACGTGCGCTGGCCACGTCGCAGACGATGGTGCTCGGGCTGCTGCTGCAGTTCCACGAGGACGAGTTCGCACCGGCGATGCTGCAGTACGTCCTGCCGATCTCGATGAGAGCCCGCGAGCTCGGCTACGACATCCTGATGGTGACCGACCCCGACGGCCCCTCGGCGATCCACCGCATCGCCGACTCCCACATGGTCGACGGGATCGTCCTCCTCGACGTCACCGCCGAGGACCCGCGGCTCGATTCGCTGCGGTCGGTCGGAAAGCCCGGCGTGCTGCTCGGCCTGGCCAGCGACACCGCCGGCCTGGACTTCGTCGACCTCGACTTCGGCGAGGCGGCCAGGATGCTCGTCGACCATCTCCACGAACGTGGTCACCGTGAGCTGGTCCTGATCGCTCCCCCACAGCATGTGGTCGAGCGCGGCGGAACGTACGCCTGGCGCTTCCGGGACGCGGCCGTCGAGCGGTCAGCGCGGTACGGGATCCAGATCCACTGCTACCACGGCGAGTCCCGCCAGCCCGCGATCGCAGAGTCCGTCAACCGGATCCTCGACACACACCCGACCGCCACCGGCCTGATCGTCCACAACGACGCGACGGTCGCGGCGCTGCCATCGATCCTGAGGGAGCGCGGCGTGCGGGTCCCTGAGGACCTCAGCGTGGTCAGCCTCTACTCGCGCGACTTCGGCGAGGAGTTCTCCCTTCCCTATACCGCCGTGGACTCGGCCGCGGACGAGCTCGGACGGCAGGCGGTGTCGCGGCTGATCAGCCGGATCACCACGCCGGTCGAGGCCGGACCACCGATCGTCCGGTTCGTCACCCCGGTGCTCCGCGACCGCGGCAGCACCAGCTGAACCACCGCCGGGTCGTACGGAGAGCCTCGTCAGGCCCACTGTCGAACCGGTTCAACAACCCCACACAATGATGTGAAAGGACCCGAGATGAACAGCATCCCCACCCCAGGCCGCCCCCACGGTCGTACGTTCGCCCTCCTCACCGCGGCCGCGCTGACCGTGTCTCTGGCGGCCTGCGGCTCCTCCTCAGGCGAGTCGGGCGAGGTCACCGAGATCGGGTTCTGGGACCCCTACCCCCAGTACGACGACAGCTCGGACTGGGCCAAGTACGTCCAGTCCTGCGCGCCGGAGGGCACCACCATCAAGCGCACCGCTGCCCCGAACACCGACCTGATCAACAACCTCACCACGGCCGTCCGCGAGGACAACGCACCCAACGTGGTGTTCCTCGACAACCCGGCGATGCCCGAGGCCTCCGCCTCCGGCCTGCTCGTCCCCATCGACGAGGTCGGCCTCGAGGCGACCGACGCCGACGCCAACATCGCCGGCCCGGGGACCGTCGACGGCGAGACGTACGGGGTCCCCGTCGGCGCCAACACCCTCGGCCTCTACTACAACGAGCAGGTCCTCACCGACGCCGGTGTCGACCCGGCGAGCATCACCGACTGGGCGAGCCTGAACGCCGCCCTGAAGAAGGTGACCGGAGCCGGCCACCAGGGCATCACGTTCGCGGGTGTCCCCGGCGAGGAGGGCACCTTCCAGTTCCTGCCCTGGTTCTGGGGATCCGGCGCCGACCTGTCCGACCTCGGCTCGGCCGATGCCGTCGAGGCGGGCCAGCTCGTCTCGGACTGGATCGGCAACGGGTACGCCCCCAAGTCGGCCGTCACCGACAACCAGTCCGCCTCCTGGGACCTGTTCCTCACCGGCGACTACGCGTTCGCCGAGAACGGCTCGTGGTTCGCCCAGGCGGCGACCGAGCAGAAGTTCCCCATCAAGATGATGCCGATCCCGAGCCAGGACGGCGGCGCGGCTCCGGTCCCGACCGGCGGCGAGTTCGGCGTGGTGCCGCTGCACAAGGAGAACAGCGACGCCCACTACGCCGCTGCCAAGGAGGTGCTCGACTGCCTGCTCGGCTCGAAGAAGCAGGTCGAGACCGACGACATGCTCGGCTACTTCACCGCTTCCGAGTCCACCCGCGAGCAGCAGATCGCCTCCACGGAGCACTACCAGCCGTGGGCGGATGCCATCTCCAGTGCGCAGGGCCGCACCACCGACCTCGGCACCGACTACCTCGCGGCCTCGGCCGCGCTGTCGAAGGCCGAGCAGGCCGCGCTCAACGCCGCCGGCGACGCCGATCAGGTCAAGGAAGCGTTCGAGACCGCTGCGCAGGAAGCCACGGGCAACTGACCCGCGCCCGGCCCGACGGAACGGATGGAACAGTGAGCAGGAATCCCGCAGTCTCGACGCTGGAGCCCCGGACGGCACCGGAGACGGTGCCGCCCGCGGCGTCCCGGCCCCGGCGCCGGCATCACCGCCGTCGTTGGGCCGGCGTGGCTTTCGTCGCGCCGCTGGTGACGTACCTCGTCGTCTTCTACGCCTATCCGCTCGTCGAGAACGTGTCGATGAGCCTGCACCGGTTCACGCGGGCGACGTACGTCACCGGCGAGGCACCCTTCGCCGGGGCCGACATCTACCGCGACGTGCTCGCGTCACCGCAGTTCTGGCCGATCGTGCAGCAGACCGCGATCTTCGTGGTCGGCTCGCTCTTCTTCCAGTACGTGATCGGGCTGGCGCTCGCGACGTACTTCCACCGCCACTTCCCGTTGTCGGTGGTCCTGCGCGGGCTCTTCCTGGTCCCGTGGCTGCTCCCGATCATCGTCTCGGCGACGACGTGGCAGTGGATGATGGACGCGGACTCGGGGATCGTGAACCGATTCCTCGGCGTGCTCGGCATCGATGCGGTCTGGTGGCTGAGCGCCGACAACTCGCTGTGGGCCGTGATGATCGCGAACATCTGGCTCGGGGTCCCGTTCAACCTGGTCATCCTGTACTCAGGGCTGCAGAACATCTCGACGGAGCTCTACGAGGCGGCTGCGCTCGACGGCGCCGGCCCGTGGCGGCGGTTCTGGTCGATCACCTTCCCGCTGCTGCGTCCCGTCAGCGCGATCACGCTGCTGCTCGGCTTCGTCTACACCCTCAAGGTCGTCGACGTCATCTGGATCATGACCGCCGGCGCGGGCTCTTCGCAGACGCTGGCGACCTGGGCGTACGGGATGGCCTTCGGCAAGGGCACCTCGGCAGTCATCGAGTACTCCCAGGCGTCTGTCGTCGGGACGATCCTGCTGCTCGTCGCCCTGCTCATGGGATTCGTCTATCTCGCCGTCCAGCGCAAGGAGCAGGAGGCCTGACATGCACACCTCGACTCGTACCGCACGGAGCGCCTCGGCCTGGGCGAGGACCGGCATCGGTCTCGTCCTCACCGCACTGATGCTGTTCCCGCTCTACTGGATGGTCAACGTCTCGCTGACCCAGCGCGACGCCATCCGCAGCGGCGGCCTGTTCCCGACGGCGTTCACCCTCGACCACTACCGGGTGGTGCTGCAGGACCAGCTCCCCTATCTCGGGACGAGCCTGGTCATCGGGATCGGGACCGTCGCGCTCACGTTGCTCGTCTCGGCACCGGCCGGATATGCGATGTCGTCGCTCTTCGTCCCTGGCCGACGGGTGCTCAACTTCTGCCTCATCGTGGCGCAGATGGTCCCGGGCGTCGTCATGGCACTGGGCTTCTACACCGTCTACACCGACCTCGGGATCCTGAACACCATCCCCGGCCTGATCGTCGCCGACTCCACGATCGCGATCCCGTTCGGCGTCATGCTGTTCTCCGCGTTCATGGCGAGCATCCCGCGCGACCTCCTCCATGCCGCGGCCATCGACGGGGCGACGCCGTGGAAGACCTTCACGCAGGTCGTCCTGCCGATCTCGCGCAACTCGGCGGTGACCGTCTCGCTGTTCGCCTTCCTGTGGGCGTGGTCGGACTTCATCTTCGCCTCCACCCTCAACCGTGAGGGTGGCGCGCTGCGCCCGATCACGATGGGGCTCTACGACTACATCGGCTCCCAGAACCAGGAGTGGGGCCCGCTGATGGCGACCGCCGTCGTCGCCTCGATCCCCACCGCCATCCTGCTCGTCGTCGCCCAGCGGTACGTCGCCGCCGGTGTGACGGCGGGCGCCGTCAAGGACTGAAGGACACCACGCATGCCGCTGCACGACACCTCGACCGAGGCCGCCTTCGACGTCCGGGAGATCCCGTTCTCCCGGCGCGGCTCCTGGCTCGACCTCTCCCCCGTGATCGCCCTGCACACCCGCACCGACACGATCCACCTCGTCTCCCACCGCAACGGATTCCACGGCGTGCTCACGCTGCGGCCCGAGGACGACGGCCGCCCGGTCGAGACGGTCTGGTCCGCCGGTCCCGCAGTCCTGACCTGGACCGCGGAGCGTGGCCGGGTCGAGGCCGCCTTCGCCGGCCCGGACGCCGTCCGCTTCCGCGGCTCCGGCCTCGCCCTGCGGCTCGGCGACGCCGCTGCCGGGCTCACCCCGTTCACCGGGACCTACCTGTTCACGGACCCGAGCGACGGCGCCGTCGTCTTCACCAGCTACGAGACGGGCCACCGCTACCGCGTCACCATGCTCCGCGGGGAGCACTCGGTCGAGGGCTCCGAGGCGCTCGGCGAGGCGACGAGATCGATCCTGCTCGGCAGCGACGGCGGAGACTGGGAGGCCGAGGTCCGCGAGGCGACCTCGCAGCAGTCGGCGTCCCCGGCCACAGCCACCTTCGAGGACGTCGTGGCGGACTCGGCAGAAGACTTCGGGAGCTATCTCGACGACCTCGCCCCGTGGCGTGACGAGCGCACCCCGGCCGCTGCGCTGGCTGCGTACGTCCTGTGGTCGGCCACCGTCGCGCCGAGCGGCCTGCTGGGCCGCGAGTCGGTGCTGATGTCGAAGCACTGGATGGACAAGCTGTGGAGCTGGGACCACTGCTTCAACGCGATGGCGCTGGCGCCTGGACGTCCGGATGCGGCCATCGACCAGCTCCTCGCCCCGTTCGACCACCAGGACGACCGTGGCGCCCTACCCGACTCGGTGACGCACACCGAGGTCCTCTACAACTACGTGAAGCCGCCGATCCATGGGTGGGCGCTGCACCGGCTGCGCGCCACCTCCGCCCGCGCCCTCGGCGCCGCCGAGCTCGAGCGCATCCATGACGGTCTGGCCCGTTGGAGCCGGTTCTGGCTCGACTCCAGGCGTCGGCCCGGCCACGTCCTGCCGTACTACCAGCACGGCAACGACAGCGGGTGGGACAACGCCACCACCTTCGACCTCGACCGGGTCATCGAGTCGCCCGACCTCGCCGCCTTCCTCGCGGTCCAGCTCGACGTCCTCGCCGACCTGGCCGACGAGCTCGGCCACCCTTCGGCGGGATGGCGCAAGGTCGGCGACGAGCTCCTCCGTACGCTGGTCGACCAGCTCTGGACCGGCACGGAGTTCGTCGCCGTCGGCGCCCTCTCAGGTCGCCGGAGCACCGGAACCAGCCTGCTGAACCTGCTGCCGCTGGTGCTCGGCGACCGGCTGCCGCCCGACATCCGTGCGGCGATGGCCGACCGGCTCAGCGATCACCTGACCGACTACGGGCCGGCCACCGAGCCGGTCTCCTCGCCCCATTACCAGGACGACGGCTACTGGCGGGGCCCGATCTGGGCGCCGTCGACCGCGCTCATCGAGGACGGCCTGCGCCGAAGTGGCTTCACGGCCGTCGCCGACGTCGTCAGCGAGCGGTTCCGGGCGCTGTGCGAGAAGTCCGGATTCGCCGAGAACTTCGACGCCCGCACCGGCACCGGGCTGCGCGACCGCGCCTACACCTGGACCGCCGCGGTCTACCTCCTCTTCGCCGCCGATCACGTTCGGCGGTCTTGACCCCACAACAGAAGGAGCTACTGATGAGATCACCCTTCACATCCCCACCCACCAGGACGGCCGTTGCCGCCGCGGTCGCCGCGGTCGCGCTGGCAGCACCCGGGGCGGTCCCACGCGCCGGTGCCGCCGAGGTCACCGTCCCCGACCCGGTCGTCCACTACGCCTTCGACGACGACCCGGTCACCGGAAAGGTCACCGACGACTCCGGCAACGGCCTCCACGGCTCCTTGGTGAACGGCGGCACCGCCGACACCGTCCCCGGAGCCGGCGGCAGCCAGGCGCTGCACCTGCCCGGCGGTCCGTCCTCGTCGAGCGGCGCCTACGTCACTCTCCCCAAGGGCGTCCTGGAGGGACGCACCGACCTCACCGTCACCGCGCGGGTGAGCTGGGACGGCGGTGGCGGCTCCTGGCAACGGATCCTCGACCTGGGCAAGGACACCAGCCGCTACCTGTTCCTCACGCCGTCGAACGGATCGGTGCTGCGGACGGCGACCCGGACGGGGAACAGCGCCGAGGCGACCAACTCGGGCTATGCCCCGCTCCCGGAGAAGTCCTGGCACACCGTCGCGGTCACCCTGGACACCGAGTCGGACCGGCTCACCACCTACCTCGACGGCGCTGCCGTCGCGGCCGCAACCACGAAGATCACCGCCTCCGACCTCGTCGAGGGCGCGTCCACGAGCGGATTCCTCGGCAGGTCGATGTTCCCCGCCGACAACCTGTTCGGCGGCTCGCTCGATGACGTGACGGTCTACGGCGCCGCGCTCACCCCGGAGCAGCTCGTCCAGGCCACCGGAGCCACCCCTCCCACGGTCGTCGAGCCGACGAGGAGCTCCTTCGACGTCCACACCGCCGTCGGAACCGAGCCGGACCTGCCGGCCTCGGTACGGGCCACGTTCAGCGACGGCTACGACCGCGACGTACCGATCACCTGGGACGAGGTGGATCCGGCGAAGTACGCGGACCGTGGCAGGTTCACGGTGACCGGGACCGCCGCCGGGAGGCCGGTCTCGGCCGAGGTGACCGTCCGCTACGAGAACCAGGTCGACATCGACCTGGCCACGCCCACCGGCGACGTCATGGGAGGCGCGTCCGGGACGCTCTACGGGGTCTACGGCAAGGACCTCCCCTCGAGCAACCTGATCGACGGGATCAACCTGCGTACGGTGTCGACCAAGGCCCAGGACGGTCCGCAGCACCCGGGTGCGGACGCCCTCGAGGTGCTCGAGCCGCTGGTGGACAGCTCCGGCGGCGACGTCTACATCTACATGACCGACATCTACCGCGGTTTCCCCTACCAGTGGCCGGGTGACACCCCACAGGCCAAGCTGGACGACTTCAAGGCCAAGATCAGGACCCAGGTCGAGCAGGTCAAGGCACTGCCGGAGAAGTACCGCAGCCACGTCGTCTTCGTGCCGTTCAACGAGCCCGAGGGCAACATGTTCGGCACCGGCGAGTGGAGCTACAACAAGGTCAGCTGGCTCAACGACCCGCAGCACTACTTCAAGGCCTGGGACGAGGTCCACGCCCTCATCAGGAGCGAGCTCCCCGACGCCCGGATCGCCGGCCCGAACACGAGCATCCTCTACGACCAGGTGCAGGGCTTCATGAAGCACGCGCTGGCCAACGACACGATGCCCGACGTGATCACCTGGCACGAGCTGAGCAACCCGGCCTCGATCCGGACGAACGTGGCCAGGTTCCGCGGCTGGGAGGACACGATCTACCAGGGCACCCCGTACGCAGGCAAGCATCTGCCGATCAACATCAACGAGTACGCGTTCAACTACCACACCTCCGTCCCGGGTCAGATGATCCAGTGGGTCTCGGCGCTCGAGGACAGCAAGGTCGACGGCGACATCGCCTACTGGAACATCGACGGCAACCTGTCCGACTCTGCCGTCGAGGCGAACAAGGCCAACGGGCAGTGGTGGCTGCTGAACGCCTACAGCCAGATGACCGGCCAGACGGTCAAGCTCACCCCGCCCCGGCCCAACGAGAGCTACACGCTGCAGGGAGTCGCGGCCCTCGATCGCGATCGACGACGGGCGGAGGCGATCATCGGGGGTGCCGGCGGAGAGTCGTACGTCGATTTCTCCGGTGTCGACCCCGCGACGTTCGGGTCGAGTGTGCACGTCGCCGTCAAGGAGATCGGCTGGTCCGGCCAGCTCGGCGACAACAGCGGACCGGCCGAGGTCGCCGAGATGAACCTCCCGGTTCGTGACGGCGGTGTCGGGTTCTGGTTCGGTAAGGACAGCATCCCCGCCCTCTCGGCGGAGTCCGCCTACCAGATCATCGTGACCCCCGGCGCCAACGCGACCGCGGAGGCCGCGCCGCCGCAGCAGTGGCGGGCGACATACGAGGCCGAGGACGCCGCGCACTCGGGCTCGGGTTACTCCCGCAACGGCCCCGAGGGAAGCCCCTCCAACCTGGGCGGCTTCTACACCTCCGGCTCCTACAACGTCGGCGGCATCCGCACCGACTCGAACGTGAAGCTCGACTTCGCCGTGGACGTGCCGAAGGACGGGACCTACGACCTGAGCGTGTTCGCGAACTCTCTGAACACCTACAACCTGGTCAAGGAACAGGGTCCGACCAACGCCTTCATCACGGTCGACGGCAAGCAGGAGCAGGAGATTCACCTGCCGCTCGGCTACAAGTGGGTGGTGTGGGACCACGCCGACACGACGGTCGATCTGACCGCCGGGAAGCACACGATCTCGATCGCGGCCCGGAGCCTCGACGGCAGCGAACGCACCCGAGGGGACGCGATCATCGACAAGATCGACCTCTCCTTGTCGAACCCGGCCGCCACGCAACGCACCTACGAAGGTGAGGACGCGACGCTCAGCGACGGAGCGCGGGCCGACTACTCGAAGACCGGGGTGTCCGGCTCCGGCGCCGCAGACCTCGCTCGGGGTACCGCGACGTTCTGGGTCTACTCCCCCGACGACGGTGAGCACCGCGTCCGGTTCGACACCCTCGGGTCCGGGCGCATCCGGCTGGCGCTGAACGGTCAGAACCTCGGGGTCGTCGCTCGGTCGGTGTCGCGTGACCTGTTCCTCTCCGGCGGTATCAACAAGATCACCCTGACCGCGGAGCAGGGCAGGCTGATGGTCGACCGGCTCCGTGTCGGTCCGTCGGCGGGCGCGCTGAAGTCCGTGACCACCCAGGCCGAGGACGGGGCGCTCGCGGGCTCGGCGAAGATCGCGTCCTACCCGCTCGCCGACGGCGGCAAGGCGGTCACCGGTGTCGGTGGCGACCCGGGCAACGGCAACGCGCTGACGCTGGCCACGACGGCACCTCGAGCCGGGACGTACGCGATCACGGTGCGCTACTCCAACGGCGAGCAGTCACCCGCCTCGCACTACAACCCGGACCCGCTGGCCCGGCACGCCGACGTCAGTGTCAACGGCGACGAGGCCCGTCAGATCTGGTTCCCGCACAGCTTCCACGACAACGGCTTCTGGACGTTGACGTTCTACGCAGAGCTGAAGGCAGGCGAGAACACGCTGTCCTTCCGCTCCGAGGAGCTGCCGGACTGGAACGGTGAGACCTACGTCTCCGACCGCCATCCGGAGCTGGGCCTTCGGTCGCCGTGGGCCCCGAACCTCGACCGGATGACGGTGACGCCGCTGGCCGCTGGCTAGACGATTGATGCGCGGGGTGGCTGTCGCGACCGTCGCGTAGCAGGCCAGCCGGTGCATCGATCGTCTAGAGGCGGGCCCTGCGGCTGCCCACCGTGGGCAGCCGCAGGCCCTGCGCCCGGCCGCTGGTCAGCCGGTGTAGGCGGTCGCCTTGCCGCGCAGGTTTTGGGTGACGACGGAGAGATAGGCGCTCGCGTCGGCGTCACCCAGGTTGTAGGTGTTGAAGACGCCGTAGCCCTGGGCCACGGTGCGGGAGGCGAGGTTGGCCGCGGTGGAGGACGAGGTCGCCTGCATGTCGATCGCGGCGGGGGCGAGCTCGGCTTTGCCGAGACCGGGGACGTCGGGGACGCCCCAGGTGCCGTAGTAGGGGTTCCAGGCGTAGTCGAGCAGGTCTCCGGCGTTGACGCCGCCGTAGGAGAGCCGCTCGGAGGTCGGGCCGATGAAGTAGAGCGTGATCAGCTTGTCGGGAAGCCGCTCGCGCAGCGCCTGGACCAGGTATACGAAGGAGAAGTCGTTGGGCTGGCCGGTGCCGTTGGCTCCGTAGTTCGACCACTCGTCATCGAAGTCGATCCCGTCCAGGCCGTAGCGGGTCACCACGTCGGCGAGCTGGTCGGCGAACGCCTCTGCCGCGGCTCGGTCGGGGAAGTTGGCGAAGCCCGCCCCCTGGTGATTGCCGAGCACCGAGAGCAGGATCTTGATGCCCTTGGCCTGAGCCGGACGGATGTGCAAGTCGGCGGCGTCGAGCTGCGCCTGCACCTGCGGGTTGTTGTAGAGGTAGGCCTGCTGGCCGTCGTAGTTGATGTTGGCCGCGAAGATCAGGCCGATGTCGAAGACGTTGCCGCCTCCGGCCAGCTCGTACTTGGCGACGTTGCCGATGCTGTGGTTGTTGACCTCGACATATCCGGTCATCAGCGTCCGGGATCTCGACGGCCGAGCCGCGTTCGCGGAGGTGGCCAGGCCAAGGCCGGTCGTCGCACCGATGGCGGCCGCGCCGGCACCGAGCAGGATGCGTCTACGTGAGATGTGGGGAACTGACATGGTGACTGATCTCCTTTGGTTGGGCCTTCAGTTGCAGTGGAACCTCAGGGTGCGGACCTCGAAGGCGCCGAGGCTGAGCGCGACGACGCCGTCGTCCGCACTCACCTCGGCGATCGGGTCCTCCACGAGCGAGACCTCGTCGACCCGCTCGAACCTCTCTCCGAGGCGCAGCTCCCCCTGCGTACGCGCGCCATTGGACTCATAGACCCGCACGACCAGGTCGCCGGAGCGGTCGGCGGCGAGCTTCACGCTCGAGACCACCAGACCCTCACCCGAGACGGTCACCAGCGGCTCAACCGCCTGGGCGCCGGTGATCTGGCGCGGCGGTGTGTTGAGGACCGCACCGGCCTCGGTCGCGGCCGCGACGTCAGCGCCGATGACCAGGCCGTAACGGTGGGTCTGCACGCCCTGGTCGGTCTCCGGGTCGGGGAAACGAGGCGCCCGCAGCAGCGAGAGCCGCACCTCGGTGGTCATCGCCGTGGGGCGGGTGACGTCGAAGCCGTAGGTCGAGTCGTTGACCAGCGCGACCCCGAAGCCGGGCTCCTCGGCCAGCACCCAGCGGTGCATCGAGGTCTCGAACTTCGCCGCCTCCCAGGAAGTGTTGGTGTGGGTCGGACGGCGGTGGTAGCCGAACTGGGTCTCGGCGAGCGTCTGCTCGGCCTTGACGTCGAGCGGGAATGCGACCTTGAGGAACTTCTCGGTCTCGTGCCACTCGGTGCTCTGGGAGATGTCGAGCACCCGTGAGCCGGGCGCGAGCGAGAGCACCTGCGTGGTCGACGAGTCGGCCGAGATGGGCCGCTCGATGACCAGCCCATCGGACGTCACCGAGATCGAGGTGACCTCACGCAGGTCCGTGACCCGGTTGCGGTAGAACCGGTCCACGTCCCAGGCGTCCCACATGTTCGGGAAGTCCTGGTGGATCTGCAGCAGGTTGGCCTCCGCACCGGCCGGAACCGCGTCGCGCCCGGTCGCCAGATCGAGCGCCGAGGTGATCAGGCCCTCGGCGGAGACGGTGACCTCGACGACGCCGTTGCCCAACACGTACGTCCCGTCCTGCTCGACCACGGAGACCGCCGCCACAGGCTCGGCCGCAGTGACCGCGCCCGAGCGCCCGTCGGCACGCAGCACGACCGTGCCCTCGCCGGCGAGCGCGGCCAGGGCCCGGTCGATGAGCGCCGTCGCGGCCTCGGCGACCCGGGCGTACTGGGCGGCTGCCTCACGGTGGACCCAGGCGATGGAGGTCCCGGGCAGGATGTCGTGGAACTGCTGCAGCAGGATCTGCTGCCACAGCGCGTCCAGCTCGTCGTAGGGGTAGTCCGCCAGGCCTCGCAGAGCGGCGGTGGCCGACCACAGCTCGGCCTCTACCAGCAGGTGCTCGCAGCGCCGGTTGCCCTGCTTGGTCAGGTGCTGGGAGGTCAGGGTGGCGCGGTGGAGCTCGAGGTAGAGCTCGCCGACCCACACCGGCGGCTCGGGCAGCTCGGCGCGCGCTTCCTCGAAGAAGTCGTCGGGATGACGCCAGGAGACCTGGGCCGACCCCTCGAGGTCGGCGAGGCGGCGGGCCTTGCCCGCCATCTCGCGAGTCGTACCGCCACCGCCGTCGCCCCAGCCGACCGGCGCGATCGAGCCCGTGGCGAGCCGGTTCTCGCGGAACTGGCGCGAGGCCTTGGCGACCTCCTCGCCGGAGAGCCTGGAGTTGTAGGTGTCCATCGGCGGGAAGTGGCTCAGGATGCGGGAGCCGTCGATGCCCTCCCACTCGAAGGTGTGGTGAGGGAACTTGTTGACCTGGTTCCAGGAGATCTTCTGGGTGAAGAACCACTCGAACCCGGCCCGCTTCATGAGCTGCGGGAGGGCCGGCGAATAGCCGAAGGAGTCCGGTAGCCAGACGCCACGGCAGCGGATCCCGAACTCGGTCTCGAAGAAGCGCTGGCCGTAGAGGAACTGCCGCACCAGCGACTCCCCCGACGGCATCGTGGTGTCGGACTCGACCCACATGCCGCCGAGCGGGATGAACCGGCCCTCGGCGACCGCGGCCTTGACCTTGGCGTAGACCTCGGGGCGGTGCTCCTTGAGCCACGCATACTGCTGGGCCGATGACATCCCGTAGCGGAAGTCGGGATCCTCGCCGAGCAGCTCGGTCATCGAGGAGGTGGTGCGGGCGACCTTGCGGATCGTCTCGCGCACCGGCCACAGCCAGGCCGAGTCGATGTGGGCGTGGCCGATCGCGGCGATCTGGTGGGCGGAGTCGTGGGAGGTCGCCTCGAGGACCCCAGTGAGAGCCGAGCGGGCCGAAGCCGCCGTCTCAACGATCCGCTGCAGGTCGACCCGGTCGAGGGCGTCGTCGATGGCCTGCAGGATGCGGAACCTGCGCGGCCCCTCGGGCAGCTCGACCTGCAGCTCGTGGAGCGTCTCCAGGTCGAGGCAGAGCTCGAAGACGTCCTGCTCGAAGACGGCCAGCTCGATCCGACGCGTCGTGTAGAGCTTCTTGGGCGAGGAGGTCCGGATGTCCCCTTCCTGGGTGGGCAGGAAGGGGTGGTAGTCGAGCAGCACCGGGTTGGCCGCGGCCTCCAGGAAGAGCTCGATCTCTTCACCACCGACCGCCTCCGAAGCCACCAGCACCCACTGGTTGCGCGGGTTGAGGCTCTTGACCGGGCTGGGTTCGCCGGTGAGGGCGTCGGGAGTGTAGACGAGCCCCTCGCACTGGAAGCCGGGCATGTTGACGTCGAAGCCGAGGTCGCAGACCAGCTCCACCCGCCTGCCGGCCCACTCCGCGGGCACGGTCCCGGTGATCCGGAACCAGGTCGTCCCCCAGGCGGGACCCCAGTCGGCGCCGACCCCGATGGGCTCGTACGCCAGCGCCAGCCCCTCCGCGGGAGCGATCGGCTCCCCCGGGAGCTCGTGCCACTCGACGCTCACGGGCGCCGCAATGGTGTGGACCGCCGGCCACAGGCGCTCCTTGAGGACCCGGCTCACGCGGCCTTCGGTGAGGTGTACGTCGTCGTGCATCAGTGCTCGTCCTGTCTGTTCTCGAGGTCGTCTTCGATGAGCTCCAGCTGCGTGAGCACGCAGTCGGACAACGCGGTGAACCGTACGGCGCCCGCCACGACCGGGGCTCCGCGCCTGACCCGGAAAACCCGGGTCTGACCAGCCCAGACGTACGCCTCCGCAGCCCGCTCCTCGCGGGCCACCGTCGCGCCGCCGGCATCGAGGTAGTCCAGCGCCCAGGCCAGGTCGCCCGGCTCGGCCGAGGTCACGGTGTAGAGGGAGAGCCGCCGCTCGCCGACGAGCGGGACCTCCACCTGCTCCCCCGCCCTCAGCGCGATCGTGGTCTCGCCGGTGTCGTCGGTCAGCGATCCGGGGACCACGACCGCCGCGTCGGTCACCGGCAGCCCGGGCGCGATCCGCGAGGCCGACGGCGGTCGGGACTCCTGGGCCCAGCCGCACGGCACCTCGGAGAGCTCGATGACCAGGTGCGCGCCGTCGACCAGACAGGCGTGCGGGATCGAGATCTCGTCCCAGGGCGCGCCGTCGAGGGTCACCGAGCGGATGTGGCCACCGCTCCCGACGGCCTCGATCACGATCTCCTTGCCGTCGTGTGGCCGCAGCACGGTCCGCCGCACCGACGGCGGCACGATCACATACGAGGCAGAGCCGGGGACCAGCGGGTAGAGGCCGATGGTGGCGAAGATGTACCAGGCCGACATCTCGCCGTTGTCCTCGTCACCGGGATACCCCTGGCCGAGATCGGAGCCGACGAAGAGCCGGCCGAGGCACTCGCGGACGATCCGGTGGGCGTCGTCGTGGCGCCCGGCGAACATGTACATGAACGGGATGTGGTGGGCGGGCTGGTTGGAGAGGCCGAGCATTCCCATGCGTACGTCTCGGGCCTCGGTCATCTCGTGGATCGCGAACCCGTAGTGACCCGACAGCGACGCGGCACCGGTCTCGGGACGCGCGAAGAGCTCGTCCAGCTTGGCGCCGAGCGCGTCCTCGCCACCGTGGAGGGCGGCCAGCCCGGCGCCGTCGTGGGGCGCGGTGAACGCGGTCCCCCAGGCGTTGGTCTCGGTGTAGTCGTGCCCCCACTCGTCGGGTTCGAAGGCCTCGCGCCATGCGCCCTCCGAGGTCCGCCCGATGAAGAAGCCGCGCGACGTGTCGAAGACGCTGCGGTAGCCCAGCGCCCGGCGCGCGAAGTAGGTCTCCTCGGCGGCCAGGTCCTCATCCGCCCGGTTCTCCCGCAGGACACCGGCCAGACGGGAGATGCCCCAGTCGTTGATCGCGTTGTCGAGCGTCCAGGACATGCCCTCGTGGGTCTCGGTGTCGACGTACCCACGGAAGATCGCGCGCCGCAGCCCCTTGCGCCCGACCCGTACGTCATCGGCCGGTACGGTCGCGTTCTTCAGCGCCGAGGCGTAGGCGGTCTCCAGGTCGATCCCCGGGACGCGCCGGAGCGCCAGGTCGGCGAGGACCGTGTCGAAGGTGGTGCCGGTCATGCAGTCCTCAGCGGCCGGGGCGCTCCAGCGCGGTGTCCAGCCGCGGTCGCGGAAGTGCTCGACGAAGCCCTCTGCCAGCTCGCCGGCTCCGGCCGGGTCGAGCAGCGCGAGCAGCGGCCAGGCGGTGCGGTAGGTGTCCCAGAAGCCGTGGGTGACCGTCATCGGCGCGTGCCGGACCGTGGTCAGGTCATAGGGCGAGGTGTGCGCGTGCGCGGGCCCCTCGCCGTAACGGTTCGGGTAGAGGAAGAGCCGGTAGAGCCCGGAGCGGATCGAGACCAGCTGGTCCTCGCTCGCCCCCTCGACCTCAACGGCCGCCATCGCCTGCTCCCACGCGGCACGGGCCGTCGCCGCCATCTCGTCGAAGCTCCCTGCGGTCTCGAGGTTCGCCGCCGCTTGCTCGTCGCTGACGGTCGAGATCCCCAGCCGTACGTCGCATTCCCCTGCCCCACCGAGCACGATGTGGCCGCGGAGTCGGCCGTCGGCGAGCCGCAGGTCGGAGGTCCCGGCGACCCGAAGGTGGATGTACTGGGCAGGCTTGCCCTCGCGGTCGCCCAGGAGCGCCCTGACGACCACCTCTCCCGCACTGTCTTCGCAGGTCAGCGACTTGATCTCGCTGTGGTGGTCGAGCACCAGCGAGCGGGCCCCGGTGAACCGCATGCCGAGCGCGAAGTCGCCGGGGACGAGCTCGGCGGTGACGCCGCCGTCGAGCGCGACCGCGTAGCGGTGGGGCCCGGCTTCCTCCTCGGCATGGTCGAACCCGAGCGCCCGGGCACGGCGGTCCTCGACGGCCTCGGCGAGCGGGCTCGGCATCACTCCGAAGACCCCGTGATCGCCCATCCACGGACTCGGGAGGTGCGAGGTCGCGAACGCCTCGATGGCGGGCCGATTCGGTCCGCCGGCCGTGTCTCGGTTGTGCGCGTGCCAGGCGTAGGGCCAGTTGCCCGCCGAGGCATCGGTCATCGGCAGCCCGAAGACGCCCCCGTGCGGCAGGCCGACCAGTGGTGCGTTGTTCCCGCGCGAGAACCGGTCGCTGGAATGCGTCCCGCGCCGGATGTCGACCTGATCGAGAGGCGCCGCCGGGAGCGGGCGGACGGGGAGTACGCCGACGTCGTCGACCCACACCCGCAGCGGCACCTCAGCGGCGCGGACCACGACCAGGAGCCGCTCGATCCGTCGCCCGGCCAGCCCGGCCAGCGCCACCCGCCGCAGGTTCCACTGGTCCACCCACGCCCGCTTCCCCTCCCCCTGCGCAGCCGGAGTCAGCGCCTGCCCGTACTGGTCGACCAGCCCGATCTCGCTGAGCCGCCGCCCGTCGTCGAGGACCGCGTCCACACAGACGTACGTCGAGTCCCATCGCCGCTGGTCAGCCGATGCCGACTCCGGGAAGACCACGAAGCGCAGCTCATCCCCGTCGGCCACCTCGATGGCCGCCTCCAGCGGAAACGCAGCCTCGACATCGCCAACTCCGGGCGCCACCTCGAGAAGCCAGGCGTCCTCCGACGAGTAGCCGACCCCGGCCCGGGCGGCGACGGGATCTTGAGGACCCTTCACGCCGCTCCCCCACCGCTGGTCGCACGGGCTGCGCCGGCGAAGCTGGCACTCGCGGGGAGCAGGGGCAGGAGCGCCATCTGGTAAGCGTGGTAGGCATCCGGCTTGCCGGGCCAGACCGTCGCGGAGGGCCGGTTGGACGGATCGAGCTCGTGATGCCACGAACCACTCTCCCGGTCGACCAGATGCTCCTCGCAGTAGGCCCACCAGCGGCGTACGTCCGAGAGCGCGGCGTCGGAGCCGGTGTCGCGGAAGAGGGTCCAGGCCGCAGCGACCGCCTCGGCGGCGACCCAGTGCATCCGCTCACGTACGACGGGCTTGTCGGCGAAGTCGGTGGTGTAGACGAAGCCGGGAGCGCCGTCGACCGACCACCCGCGCGAGGTCGCCGCGACGAGGAGCGACTGCGCGTCCTCGAGCAGCCACGAAGGAGCCTCCGCGCCGAGCAGGGTGCGCGCGTGCAGCGCCAGGCGCGCCCACTCGAAGAGGTGCCCGATGGTGACCCCGTACGGCCGGAACGGGTGCCCCGGATCGTCGACGTTGTAGTCCAGGTCCACGGTCCAAGCCGAGGAGAAGTGCTCCGGCAGCCGCCAGTCGTGCTCGCGCGCGAAGCCGTGCACGACCCGCTCCAGGATCCGCAGCGCACGCTCGAGCCAGACTCGACGCCCGGTGACCTCGGCGACCGCGAGGAACGCCTCGACCGCGTGCATGTTGGCGTTCACCCCGCGATACCCGTCCAAGGACGCCCAGTCGGCGCTCCAGACGTCGAGGATCATGCCGTCGTCCTCGCGCCAGAACTGCTCCTCCATCACGCTCAGTGCATCGTCGAGCAGAGCCTCCGCGGTCGGGTGGCCGGCGGCGTACGCGGTGGTGGCGGCGAGCACGACGAAGGCGTGGGCATAGCCCTCCTTCACGGTGCTCGTCACCTCGCCGGTCTCCGGGGAGACCGCGGAGTGCCAGCCGCCGTTGTCGTCGTCGCGGAGCAGCCCGGTCAGCGCGGCGACCCCGTGGTCGACGTACGCAGCGGCCCAGGCGTCACCGCGCAGCTGCGCGAGCCCGAAGACGTGCGTTATCCGGCAGGTGATCCAGGTCTCGACGGGCCGGTCGGGAGAGAGCCGGCCGTGCTCGTCGAGCCAGCCAAAGCCACCGCCCTCGTGACGGGAGGCACGGGCGAACGACACCAGGCGCGACGCCTCCTCCTCGAAGCGGGCGATCTCGGCGGCGGTCAGTTGCAGGTCGGTCATCCCTTGATGGCCCCTTCCTCGACCCCGCGGAAGAAGTAACGCTGCAGCACTGCGAAGACGATCACGATCGGGACGAACGAGATCATCGTGCCTGCCGCGATCAGGCGGGGGTTGTTGGTGAATGTGCCGGACAGATACTGCAGACCGACGGTCAGCGTGAGGTTCTCCGGGTCGGTGAGCACGATCAGCGGCCACAGGAAGTCGTCCCAGGCGCCGATGAACGCGAAGATCGAGATGACGCTGAGCATGCCGCGCAGGCCGGGGAGGTTGACGTGGATCAGCCGCTGCCACGCGTTGGCACCGTCGACCTTGGCGGCCATCTCGAGCTCGTCGGGGATCGCGGTGAACGCCGCCCGCATCAGCAGGACGTTGATCATCCCGATCATGCCCGGCAGCGCGACGCCCAGCAGGGTGTCGGTGAGCCCGAGCGAGCGGACGGTGACGTACTGGGCGATGATCGTCGCCTCGCCCGGCAGGATCAGGGTGGCCAGCAGCGCCCCCATCACCAACCTCGAGCCGCGGAAGCGCAGCTTCGCCAGTGCATAGCCCGCCATGGTTGCCCCGATGACGTTGCCGCCCACGACCAGGACCGCGACGATGATCGAGTTCATCGCGTAGTCGACGACCGGAACGACCTCGGCGACCGTGGTGTAGTTGGCGAACGTCGGGTCCTCCGGGATGAACCGGGGTGTCGCGGTGTAGATGTTCTCGTCGATCCCCTTCAGCGACGTCGACAGCTGCCAGAGGAACGGCAGGATCGTGATCACGAGCACCACCGCCAGCAGCGCGTAGCGCACCACGACCTCGCCCACGGACATCCGGTGGAAGGCGTACGCCCTCCGCCTCTTCTCTCGCGCCATCGACTCAGCCGTCCTTCCTGTTGAGGCGGACCAGCAGCACCATCGGCACCAGCGTGAGGACGAAGAGCAGCAGGCTCAGCGCGGACGCGTAACCGAGGTGGCCGGTGAAGCCGGTGGAGTACATCTGGATCAGCATCACCACCGAGCTGACCCGGCCTCCTGGTCCGCCGGTGCCGCCGGTCATCACGTAGAGCTCGGAGAAGACCCGCAACGAGGAGACGGTGATCAGGATGGTGATCAACAGCATCGTGCCGCGTACGCCGGGCACCGTGATGCTCCAGAACCGGCGGGCCGGACCGGCGCCGTCGACGGCGGCGGCCTCGTGCAGCTCCTTGCCGACGTTCCCGAGCGCGGAGAGGTAGATGATCATGTAGTAGCCCAAGCCCTTCCAGACGGTCAGGCTGATCGCGCTGAAGAGCAGCAGCCAGCGGTCGGTGAGGAACGGCAGCGGCTCCTGGACCACCTTGAGCGCCTGCAGGATCGCGTTGATGGCGCCGCGGTCGTCGAGCATCCAGTTCCAGATCAGCGCGACGACCACCGCCGAGGCGACGACCGGGGTGTAGAACGCCACCCGGAAGAAGGTCAGACCGGGCAGCTTCTTCTCCACCAGGACCGCCAGCAGCAGCGGCAGCATGGTGAGCAGAGGTACGCAGACCAGCATGTAGAGCACCGAGTTGGTCAGGGCGTAGACGAGCTGGTCGTCATCGAGCATCCGCTCGAAGTTGGCGAGCCCGACGAAGTCTCCTCCGCCGAGCGGCTTCTTGTTCGTGAAGGCCATGTAGACCGTGTTCAACGCCGGATAGAGGTTGAACACGCACAGCCACAGGGTCGCGGGCGCGACGAGCAACCAGGGCGTGAACCACTTGTGTTCGCGCACCCGGCCGCTCATCTGGGTGGAGTCGGTCACGGTGGAGTCCGTCACTGCGTCAGCAGCTTGTTGCACTCCTCGACGGCCTTGTCGAGGGCTTCCTGTGGGGTCGCGTCACCGCTGATGGCGAGGCCGATCTGCTGGTCGATGATGGTCGACATCGCCGGTGACACCTTCGGGTTGTTCGGGATGGCGGTGGTCAGGGTCTTCAGACCGGTGACCTTGGCCTTGGCGGCGACGGTCCCGTCGTCCTCGGTGAAGTACGGGTCCTCCTGCGAGGCGATGGTGCTCGGGTAGACACCCGGGGCCAGCTTGGCGAACTCGCGCTGGTTGTCGGGGTTGGTCACGAACTGGGCCAGAGCGTTCGCGGCGGCGAGGTTCTTGCTGTTGGCGTTGACCGAGAGGCCCTGTACGTAGAGCGGTCCGTCGCCGAACGCCGGCGAGATCTCGGTGCCCTTCGCGAGCGCCGGGTTGGCCTCCTCGAGACCGGAGATGTTGGAGCTGCCCGTCGTCCAGGCGGCCTTCTCCTGGTTGTAGAGCTCGGCGTTGCCCTGGAAGGTGTCGGTGAGGATGTCCTTCGGCAACAGCCCGTCCGCATAGGCATCGGCGTACTTCTGCACGAGCTCGACGGCCTCGGGGGTGTTGAAAGTGAGCTCGGTACCGTCCTCGTTGAAGATCGGTACGTCGGCCTGCTGCAGGTCGTTGAGCCCGGGCTTGCGGGTCATCAGGTAGACCTTGCCGCCGGACTTCTCCTCGAGCGTCCCGGCCTGCTCGATCAGCGAGTCGAGGTCGGTGGGCAGGTCAGCCGGGTCGAGCCCGTTCTCGGCGAGCATGTCCTTGTTCCAGTAATTGACGTCGGTGCCGAGGTACCACGGGTAGCCGTAGGTGCCGTCGAGGCCGTCGTACTGGTAGCCCTGCAGGCCGCCCTCGACAAAGGTCCCCTCCAGGTCGACGCCGGCCGCCTCGAGGTCGAGGAGCTGGTCCTCCTCGGCGAGCGGTAGAGCGAAGTCGGGCGGCAGGTTGGTGACGTCGGGGAGGTCACCGGAGGACGCCTGGGTGAGCACCTTCTGGTCGTAGCCGTCGCCGGGCTGGTCGAGCCAGGTGACCTCGACGCCCGGGTTCTCCGTCTCGAAGTCGGCGATGACGCCTTCGACGTAGTCGGTGAACTTGGGCTTCAGCGCCCAGGTCTGGATCGAGACCTTGCCCTCGATCTTGCCCTCGAGGTCACCGGCGGACGGCTCGTCACCGGCTCCGCAACCCGTCATCGCGGCGAGGCCCATGGCCAACCCAGCGGCAACCCCCACCAACCGGCGTACGCTCATTTCTGGCTCCTTGCTGAAAGCTTTTGATAAAGCGGTTAAGTTCGGGCCGTACTATTCACCGAACGAGGTGTGCCGTCAAGGCATCCGTGTGAGGGACGCCACAATCGCCCCCGACCTCGTCCCAGGAAGGACTTGTCGATGGCACGACCCACGATCGCCGACATCGCAGAGCGCGCCGGCGTCTCCAAGGGCGCGGTCTCGTTCGCGCTGAACGGACGGCCCGGAGTCAGTGAGGAGACCCGGCATCGCATCCTCGCGGTCGCCGACGAGATGAACTGGCGCCCTCACCGCGCCGCCCGGTCCCTCGGCAACTCGCGCGCCGGCGCCGTCGGTCTGATTCTGTCCCGCCCCGCACGTACGCTCGGGCTCGAACCGTTCTTCGGCCAGATCGTCTCCGGCCTGCAGGCCGGCCTGGCCGAGGACGGAACGGCGCTGCAGCTGCTCGTGGTCGAGGACCCCGAGGCCGAGATGGCCGCCTACCGCACCTGGACCGCCGAGCAGCGGGTCGACGGCTTCGTACTCCTCGACCCACTCATCGACGACCCCCGGTTCGCGGCGCTCGAGGCGCTCGAGGTGCCGGTGATGGTGCTCGGCGGCCCCCTTCCCGACACGTCACTGAGCTTCACCTGGGCCGACGACAGCGAGGCCATGCACGAGGCGGTCGACTACCTCGCCGCGCTCGGCCACCGCCACGTCGTCCACGTCGCCGGCATGCCGCAGTTCCTGCACACCAAGCGCCGGATGGACGTGCTCACCGAGGCCAAGGCGCGCCACGAGCTCGCCGAGGTGGTCTCGATCCCGACCGACTACAGCGACTCCGAAGGTGCGGTCATCACCCGCCGGATCCTGTCTCGGCGCGAGCGCCCGACCGCGATCGTCTACGACAGCGACGTGATGGCTGTGGCGGGCCTGGGCGTCGCCCTCGAGATGGGGGTGCGGGTGCCGCAGGACCTCTCGATCCTCTCCTTCGACGACTCGCTGCTGGCCCGGCTGACCCACCCCTCGCTGACCGCCCTGACCCGCGACACCCAGGCCTGGGCCACCGAGGCCGCCCGCGGGCTGCTCCGGCTGATCGCCGACCCGACCCTCACCGTCCGCCATCAGTCGAGCACCCCGGTGCTCGTCCCACGGGAGAGCACGGCTCCACCCGCCGGACACTGATTGCCTCGGTTTACTTAATCGGTTTATATTGCGCGGGTGCCAGCTCTCCCGACGCCCCCAGCCACCGCCCCGCTGCGCTTCGGCGCCAACCACGTGCCCTCATCCGGCTGGTTCTACTCCTGGCTCGACTTCGACGCCGACCAGATCGCCCGCGACTTCGACGACCTCGCCGGGCTCGGTCTCGACCACGTACGCATCTTCCCGGTCTGGCCGTGGATCCAGCCCAACCGCTCGCTGATCCGGTCCTCGGCGGTCGACGACGTGCTCACCACCATCGACCTGGCCGCCGCCCGCGGTCTCGACGTCTGCGTCGACCTGGTCCAGGGCCACCTGTCGAGCTTCGACTTCCTCCCCTCCTGGGTGCTCACCCACCACCAGCGATCGCTCTTCAGCCACCCGGAGGTGCGCGACGGCCTGCGCACCTACGTCGACACCCTCGCCGGCGCGGTCGCCGCCCGGGACAACGTCTTCGCGCTGACCCTCGGCAACGAGGTCAACAACCTGTGGCCGTCAAACCCGACCACCATCGCCGAGTCCCGGTCCTGGGCCCAGGAGCTCCTCGAGACCGCCCGCAAGGCCGCCCCCGGCCTGCTCTGCCTCCACTCGCTCTTCGACGACGCCTTCTACGCGCCCGACCACCCCTTCGGGCCCGCCGACGTCACCACGCTCGGCGACCTCAGCACCGTGCACTCCTGGGTCTTCAACGGCGTCGGCGCGATCGACGCGCCCCTGGGCCCGGCCACGCTCACGCATGCCGACTACCTCGTCGAGCTGGCCGCTGCGTACGGTGCCGAGCCGGGACGCCCGGTCTGGCTCCAAGAGATCGGGGCGCCCCTGCCGGAGATCGGCCCGGACAGCGTGCGCGAGTTCGTCACCGGAACCGTCGACCACGTCGTCCAGAACCCGGCGCTGTTCGGCATCACCTGGTGGTGCTCCCACGACCTGGACCGATCGCTGGTCGACTTCCCCGAGCGGGAGTACGACCTCGGTCTCTTCACTGTCGACCACCGGCGCAAGCCCGTCGCCGAGGCGCTGGCTGCGGCGATCGCCGAGCACTGCGGCCCACGCCCCGCCCCCACGCCACGCCGGCGGCTCGAGTGCCCCGTCGACCTGATCCGGGAGCCCGAGCGCCGCGCCGAGGTCGCCCCCGGCAGCGACTTCCACCGCGCCTGGGTGAACGCCCGAGTCGAAGGGCCGGTCGAGATCGTCGCGCGGAGGGCCTGAGTTCAGCGAGCTGTGTACGCCACCTGGCGGTCGGCAGCCTGGCTGCGCTTCCACGTACGGAAGCTCTCCTCGGTGTTCCCACGGCGCCAGTAGCCGGAGATCGACAGGTCGCCGCGCGGGACGCCGCGCTCGCGCAGCAGATAGGGACGGATCCGCTGCATCGTGACCTCCGCCTCGCCGTGCACGAAGGCGTGCACCCGGCCGAGCAGCCAGGGCAGCTCGCGGACGACGACCTCCAGGGGACGATCGACCGTGGCGTCCAGCCAGCGCACCTCGACCCCGGCCGGCGCGTCGACCTGCTGGAGATGCTCCGCGGAGGGCACCTCGATCACGGCGTAGCCCACGGCATCGGCCGGCAGCACCGCCAGCGCGGCCCGGATCGCGGGCAGACCGGACTCGTCGCCGACCAGCAGGTGCCAGTCGGCAGCCGGGTCAGGAGCGTACGTCCCGCCGGGCCCGCGCACGGTGATCACTTCTCCTTTGCCGGCCGTCGCCGCCCAGCGGCCGGCGACGCCCTCGTCGCCGTGGTGCACGAAGTCGATGGCGAAGGCGCCCTCGGCGACCGAGGGGTCCAGCGCGGTGTAGGTGCGGCAGACCGTCGAGCCGTCACCGACCGGGATCGCCAGTCGCACGAACCGGTCGGTGCAGACGCTGCCGTCGAACGCGGAGAGGTCCTCGGCGCGGAAGTGGACGCGGGTCATCCCGGCACTGAGACGGCGGGTCGCGGTGACCACGACCCGCGTATCCGGCTTTGCCTCCGGCTTGACCGCGCGAAACATGAGGGGAGCCTAACCTAAATTCTGAGAAAGGCAGGTCGCGGCCCGCGGACTGGCCTAGAGTGTCGTCGTGCTCTACTCCGCCGGGTTCGAGTTCGAGTATGCCCTGGTGAGCGAGACGGGGGCCTTCCGTGACTTCGGGGACCTCGACTTCGCCGCCCTCCAACACGCCCTCGCCGACGGCTCCGGCACCACCGACGAAGGTCTGGTGCGCGGTGACCTCGGCATCAAGAACGGCTACTGGTACCTCGAGGGGGACGAGCGGTTCGACCCCAACGGGGTCTTCACGTCGATGCTGGTCAAGGGGGTGGAGATCCGCACCCCGATCTGCTCGAACACCACCGAGGCCGCCGACCGGCTGATCGATCTGCAGACCGACCTCTCCGTGCGTCTCGATCCCCTCGGCCTGAGCCTGGGCATCGTCGGCTTCAACCCGGTCCGCGAGGCGTACGTCCTCGACCCGCCACTCAACGAGTGGGAGCAGAGGATGCGGGCCGAGCATCGTGAGTACGACCATGCCGAGGTCTCCAACCTGAGCTACGGCCCCGACATCAACCTCTCCTTCCCCGAGCTCTCCGCGGCCGACGTCGTCGAGGTGACCCGGCGGCTGACCTACTACAGCCCGTTCATGGTGCCGTTCAGCTTCAGCTCTCCCTTCCACGCCGGCCGGCCGTGGCGCGGCCCCAGCAAGCGCACCTACGAGCGCACCTGGCGGCGCGTGGCGGCGCGCTGCTTCGTAGGCTCACCGCCGACAGGGGCTGAGCCCACGATGGTCCACCCGCCGCGGATCCCCCGCGAGGAGGGACGCATCGAGTTCAAGGCCTTCGACGCCTTCCTCTCCCACGACCTGCTGCTCGCCGGCGCCGCCCTGACGCTCGGGGTCTGCCTCGCCGACGACCTCCCCGGGCTCGCCGACACCCCCAGCCGTGACCTGCACCAACGCGCCGCCACGGCCGCCTTCGCCGATCCAGAGATCGCCGCCGGCGCCCGCGAGGTGCTCGCCGCAGCCCACCGAGTCCTCGCCGCGGGGTCGACCATGGGCGCGGAGGCCGGCCACCTCGACCGACTGGACCAGTTGCTGCGCGCGGGACGTACACCTGCCGATAGCCTTCTAGACGCATATTCACGCACAGGCCTGATGTACCTCTCGGAAGGACTTCGTTGACCGATCTGCCCGCCGACCTGCCCGCCGACACGACCACTGACCCGCTCGTGACACTGCCCGCGCAGGCCGATGTGGTGATCTGCGGAGCCGGGCCCATCGGCGCCGCGACGGCCTACTACCTGGCCCGGCCGGGCCTCCGTGTGGTGGTGCTCAACTACGACCCCCCGGGCGATCCGGCGAACCTCGCGACCTACCGCTACTCCGGGGGCAGCCTCCGCTGGACCTGGCCGGACCCGGTCAAGCGCGAGATGACGACCGAGACCGAGAAGTTCATCCGCGGCGCGGCACCACACGTGGATCTGGCGATGCTCCAGAACACCTACCACCTGCTTCACACCGGTGAGCTCATTCCGGCGCTCAACGTCTCCGCCACGCGGCTGGTCGAGCTGCTGCGGGACCAGGCGGAGGAGCGGGGGGCGCAGTTCATCGACGCTGTCGCCGTCACCGGGGTCCGGCCGGACGGCTCCGGGCACATGGTCGAGACCACCCGTGGCACCGTCCGCGCCGGACGGGTCCTCGGTGCGATGGGTGCCGCCAACGCCTCGGTGTTCCCGCAGAGCAGCGCGGCCCCCGAGAAGCGCCAGCTCTTCGTGCTCGACCTCCCGGTGCCGCCCGAACGCGAGCAGATGCCCCACACGATCGTTCCTGTCGGCGACGGCTTCGGCTACGTCTTCCTCAAGCTGGTCGACGACCGGCTGCGGGTCCTGGTCGGCCAGGAGGACATCGTCGAGGACGACGACACCTCAGGACCTGTCGACCACTGGTCGACCATCCTCGACCGTGGGCTCGGCGAGACCCTCCCCTGGCTCCGTGAGGCCCACGTCGACGAGATCCTCTGGGGCGTCGACACGGCACAGAAGACCCTCGTGGTCGACGAACCCGCCGCCGGCCTGCTCATCGCCAACTGCGGCAGCGCCATCCGCTCCGCCGCCTGGCTGGGACGTACGCTGGCCGAGCGCCTGGGCGCCTAGATGAGCTCGGCGCGGGTCGGCGGGTTGGCACCGGCGCGCGAGACGGTGACCGCCGCGGCCCGGACGCCGTGGGCGAGCACCTCGCGACGGTCGCGCTCGAAATCGTCCCAGAGCGCGTCGACCAGGCCCGCGGAGAAGGTGTCGCCGGCACCGATGGTGTCCACGACCGTCACCTTCTTCGCGCCGACGTCGATCCGCTCGGACTCGGTGATCCAGCTGGCGCCGTCGCCACCACGGGTCACCGCGACCGCACCGGCGCCGAGCTCGAGCAGCCGAGCCGCCGCGCCGTCGAGCCCGACCCCGGGGTAGAGCGTCTCCAGGTCCTCGTCGCTCGCCTTGACCACATCGGCGTACGCCGCGGCCCTCTCGATCCGCGAGACGACCTCCTGGCCGGTTCCGGTCAGCGTGGGCCGCATGTTGATGTCGTAGAGGACGCGCACGCCGTCCGGGAGGCCGTCGAGGAGCGCGAAGACCGTCTCGGCGCCGGGCGAGAGCACCGGAGCGAGGGAGCCGATGTGAACGAACCGCGGCGTGCCCACGGCGATCTCGCCGAGCTTCCACTCCAGGTCGAAGACGTACGCCGCGGACCCGTCGTCCGCGATGGTGGCCTGCGCGGTCGAGGTCCGGGGCAGCACGTGCGGGTCGCACGCCATCCGTACCCCGGACTCGGCCAGGTGCGTGGCCAGCGACTGCCCACGCGCGTCATCGGCGTAGGAGGCGGCGTAGCGCACCGGCCGGCCGAGCCGGCCCAGCGCGACGGCGACGTTGGCACCGCTCCCGCCGGGATGTTCCCGGGTCACGCCGTCAGCCGTGGTGACGACGTCGACCAGCGCCTCTCCTAGCACCAACACGTCAGCAGCGGCATTGTCACGATCCAGGCTGGTCACGGCGGCAGATTAGCAACTCGGCGTAGGAACGAATTTTCCGGGGTTGACCAGCAGAAACCGCCTACTGTCCAGTAACCCACCGCGGATGGGCGACCGCTCCAGACCGCGTGCGACCATTGAGGATGTGACCGATGAATCCACCGAGACGACTGGTGGTCCGCAGGGCCCGACCCCCGCCCAGCCGACCGTAATCCATGAGGGTCTACCGACCCAGCTTCCGGACATTGATCCCGAAGAGACCAGTGAGTGGCTCGGCTCCTTCGACGCGATGCTCGAGACGAGCGGGCGCGATCGGGCCCGCTACGTCATGCTGCGTCTTCTGGAGCGTGCCCGCGAGCAGTCCGTCGGCGTCCCTGCCCTGCGAAGCACCGACTACATCAACACCATCCCCTCCGACCGCGAGCCGTGGTTCCCGGGCGATGAGGACATCGAGCGACGCATCCGCGCCTTCATCCGCTGGAACGCCGCCGTCATGGTCTCCTCCGCCAACCGCAAGGGCCTCGAGGTGGGCGGCCACATCGCCACCTACCAGTCCTCCGCGAGCCTCTACGAGGTCGGCTTCAACCACTTCTTCCGCGGCAAGGACCACCCAGGCGGTGGCGACCAGGTCTTCATCCAGGGCCACGCCTCCCCCGGCATCTACGCGCGTGCGTTCCTCGAGGGCCGGCTCAACGAAGAGCAGCTCTTCCGCTTCCGCCAGGAGGTGCAGCACGGCGTCGGCCAGGGCATCTCGTCCTACCCGCACCCGCGTCTGATGCCCGACTTCTGGGAGTTCCCGACGGTCTCCATGGGCCTGACCGGGATCAACTCGATCTACCAGGCACGATTCAACCGCTACATGCAGAACCGCGGCATCAAGGACACCTCCGACCAGCGTGTGTGGGCCTTCCTCGGCGACGGCGAGATGGGTGAGCCCGAGTCGCTCGGCGCCATCCGGGTCGCCGCCCGCGAGGAGCTCGACAACCTGGTCTGGGTGATCAACTGCAACCTGCAGCAGCTCGACGGCCCGGTGACCGGCAACGGCAAGGTCATCCAGGAGCTTGAGTCCAACTTCCGTGGTGCCGGCTGGAACGTCATCAAGGTCATCTGGGGCCGCGAGTGGGACCAGCTGCTCGCCAAGGACGTCGACGGCGTCCTGGTCAACAAGATGAACTCCACCCCTGACGGACAGTTCCAGACCTACTCGGTCGAGACCGGTTCCTACGTCCGGGAGAACTTCTTCGGCTCCGACCCGCGCCTGCGCAAGATGGTCGAGCAGATGAGCGACGAGCAGATCCGCAAGCTCCCCCGCGGCGGCCACGACTACCGCAAGGTCTACGCCGCCTTCGATGCGGCCACCAAGACCGCCGGACAGCCGACCGTGATCCTCGCCCACACCATCAAGGGCTGGACGATCGACGCTCTGGAGGGCAAGAACGCCACCCACCAGATGAAGAAGCTGACGATGGCGGACCTGAAGAAGTTCCGCGACCGGCTGCTGCTGCCCATCTCCGACAAGGAGCTCGAGGCGACCTACGAGCAGACCGGCGCGGCGCCGTTCTTCAACCCGGGCCCGGAGTCGGCCGAGATCGAGTACATGATGGAGCGCCGCAAGCAGCTCGGCGGCCCGCTCCCCGAGCGCCGGGTCGAGTTCAAGCCGCTCACCCTGCCGGGCGACAAGATCTACTCCGAGCTCAAGCAGGGCTCCGGCAAGAACAAGATCGCCTCCACCATGGCCACCGTCCGGCTCCTCAAGGACTGGATGCGGGACCCGGAGATCGGCAAGCGCATCGTCCCGATCGCACCGGACGAGTACCGCACCTTCGGCATGGACGCGATGTTCCCCAGTGCGAAGGTCTACAACCCGGGCGGCCAGCAGTACGAGTCGGTCGACCGGAAGTTGTTGCTCTCCTACAAGGAGTCCGCACAGGGCCAGCTGCTGCACGAGGGCATCTCCGAGGCCGGCGCGGTCGCTTCCGCGACCGCTGCCGGAACGGCGTACGCGACCCACGGCGAGCCGATGATCCCGTTCTACATCTTCTACTCGATGTTCGGGTTCCAGCGCACCGGCGACTCGATCTGGGCGATGGCCGACATGATGGGCCGCGGCTTCCTGATCGGCGCCACCGCCGGCCGCACCACGCTGACCGGTGAGGGTCTCCAGCACGCAGACGGTCACTCCCCGTTGCTGGCCGCGACCAACCCGGCTGTCGTGCACTACGACCCAGCGTTCGCGTACGAGGTCTCGCACATCATGCAGAGCGGTCTCGAGCGGATGTACGGCACGTCCGAGGAGCACCCGCACGGCGAGAACGTCATCTTCTACCTGACCGTCTACAACGAGCCGGTCAGCCAGCCCAAGGAGCCCGAGGACGTCGACGCCGAGGGCATCCTGAAGGGCATCCACCAGGTCTCGACCGCCGAGGGCGAGGGCCCGCGGGTCCGCCTGCTGGCCTCCGGCGTCGGCTACCCGTGGATCGAGGAGGCTGCCCGTCTCCTCGAGGAGGAGTGGGGCGTCAAGGCCGACACCTGGTCGGTCACTTCCTGGAACGAGCTGGCTCGCGACGCCATCGAAGCCGAGCAGTGGAGCCTCAACCACCCGGGCGAGACCCCGCGTACGCCGTTCGTCACCGAGAAGCTGGCCGGGTCCAACGGCCCCGTCATCGCGGTCTCCGACTACATGCGGGCCGTCCCGCTGCAGATCGCCCGCTGGGTGCCTGACGACTACCGCGTTCTCGGCGCCGACGGGTTCGGCTTCGCCGACACCCGCCCGGCCGCGCGTCGCTTCTTCCAGATCGACGCCCAGTCCGTCGTCGTCCAGGCCCTCCAGGCCCTGGCCGAGGCCGGCGAGATCGACGGCTCCCTGGTGAAGAAGGCCTTCGACACCTACCGCATCGACGACCCGACCGCCGCGAAGGGCATCATGCAGGAGGGCGGCGACGCCTGAGCCCCACGCCTCCCCCGGCATCTACGCGCGTGCGTTCCTCGAGGGCCGGCTCAACGAAGAGC
>NZ_JBEXSD010000042.1:0-51456 GCF_040613495.1 Nocardioides sp. NPDC006273
GGATGGCGACCAAGGGTCCAGGCAACCAGATGGTCGTGCATGCGACCCCCGGCCTCGACTGGGAGCCGGACGCCAACCGGCGCGCGCGATCGCCTGGGCTCGGTCCAACGCTTCCGCCTGGTCATCGCCCAGGTCGGCGAGAATGATCGTCTCCACCGGCGTCCACGGGGCACCCTCGGATCGCCAGTGGAAGAGGAAGGACCCCAGCGTCGCGCCGGCCACGAACGGCTCCAGCGCGACCTCGGGATCGGTCGCCGCGATGGTGGTGACCACATCCGACCTGTCCCGCACGGCGCGAGCCAGCGCCGCCCCCGCCCGCCGGAAATCGTCGCGACGCTGCGCACCGACACCGATCAGGAGGATCTGCCGCAGGGTGCCGGAGCCGGTGACGGCGTACGTCGTCACCTCGCCGGCGCTGCCGGTGGCACCTTCGAACTCGAGGTGACCCAGGAGGTCGTGGTGATCGCCCAGGTCGGCGGCCCCTGGGCCGATGATCAGCGCGTCGTCGCCAGGAATGACCGGCAGCGCGATGATCTCGGCATCGTGGCTCTCCGGACCGAGCGGACTCAGCGTGAAGGTGGGCGGCCCGACCTGCGGCGGCAGGGCCTGTGACGGCAGCGTTGTGGTCATCTACGCGTTCAGCCCAAGACCTTTGATCTCTTCGCCGAGCGCTGCGGCCTCGTCGGCGTTCAGCTCGACGACCAACCGGCCACCACCCTCGAGCGGGACGCGCATCACGATGCCCCGACCTTCCTTGGTGACCTCCAGCGGACCGTCTCCCGTCCGCGGCTTCATCGCCGCCATGCGGCACCTTCTTCCGTGTCTCGCGTGTCGGCGCTCACCTGCCGGATGGCCTCGGAGCGCGCATTGCTTCTCCATTATCCCTCATCAGGTCAGCAGACCTGACGGCAAGGTGGGGGTTTCGGCGGGTTGACCTGCCTTGAACCTGTCAGATGACCGAGGTTCCGTAGGCCCAGGTCAGCCAGATCGCGAGGATCACCAGCGTGAGGTGGACCACGATCGCCGCGCCGGAGGCCTCGAAGAATGCTCCGCCACGCTCTCGACGGTCGCCTCCGGCGGATCGGTCGTACGCATCGTCGTAACGGTCGTCATAGCCGTGACCGTAGGCCTCGTCGTAGTCGTAACCCTGGTCGTACGGCTGCTCGTAGGCCTGGTCGTAGCCCTGCTCGTATCCGGCATAGACAGGCTCGTCGTAGCCCTGGTCCTGCCGACGTCGACCCGGCTGCGGTCGGGGTGCGCGCGGGGCCGGGGCCGGAGGCTCGGCCCAGTCCTGCTCGCGGTCCTGCGCCTGGTCGTGCTCCTGCGGGCCGTAGGACTCGAAGGAGTACGGATCGTACGCCTCAGGCTCCTGTCCCGACCGAGGAGCGGGCCGACGGCTCGGGTCCTGCGGTGGCGCCGGCCGGGGTGCCGGCTGGGGAGCCGGCACGAGGTCGGGGCCGGGCGCTGGGCGCGGCGCGGACCGTGGGGCCGGGCGCGGCTCAGGTCGTGGGGCGCGGCGCGGCGCGGGCGATGGAGCTTGGGCTGGGGCCGGAGCGGGTGCGGATGCGGGGCGAGGGGCCGGGCGCGGTGCAGGCGCGGGCGCGGGTTCCGGGCGGGGCGCGGGGCGCGGAGCAGGCCGTGGGGCTCGCGGCGGGCTCGGCTGCTCGCCCGGGTAGTCAGAGTAGCTGCTGTCGCGGCGGTATCGACGATCGGCGAACTCGTCGTGACTGTCGTTGCGGCGGTCGTCGTAGCGGTCGTCGTAGCCACGTGTTCTCCGCTGCGGCGGCTCCTGACGACGACCCCATGGGTCCTGGCCGCCCTGGGTCCGGTCGGGCGCGGGTGGGCGCGGCTGAGGCTCCTCGGGCGCCGGACGCGGAGGCCGTGGACGCTCTCGCGCCGGCTGCTCCGGAGCCCGCCGCTCCTGCGCTGGGCGCGCGGGCGCCGGGGGCGCCGGGGGCGCTTGCCGCGGCCGCTCCTGCCGCGGACGCACTGGTGCGTCCGGGACCGGCGGCTGCGGCGCGGAAGGCTGCTGCGGGGCCGGCGGGACCGGAGCCGGACGCCCTGCCACGCGACGACCGCTCCGCCCCTCGCGCGTCGGCGCGGGAGCGGGGGCCGGCGCGGGGGCCGGAGCCGGGGCGGGGGCCGGAGCCGGGGCGGGCGCGGAGCCACGCTCCACCGGGGCCATCACGGCGGTCTCGTCGACGCCTGGGGCCGCCCGTCGGGGCTCGGGCCGGCGATCGGCCGGGCGTCCCCGCTGAGCGACCGGCTGGGCCTCCGGTCGAGGAACAGACTGCGGCACGGGCTGCGACACGGGCTGCGACACGGGCTGCGACACCGGCTGCTGAATCGGCTGCTGAATCGGCTGCTGGACCGGTCGGCGCGGGTCGGCATAGCCCGCCCGGTCGTCGAGCTCGACAGGAGCGTCGTAGCCGGCATCGGCGTAGCCAGGCTCGCCGTAGCCGTAACCATCCTCGGCGGCGTACGCCTCGTCGTAGACCCCGTTGTACACGTCGCCGTAGCCCTCGTCGTAGGCGTCGTCGTAGCCGTAGGCATCGTGTTCGGCGACCCCGGCACGCTGCTCCTTGAGGCGCCGGGCGAGCAGGTAGAGACCCGCGATCGCGGCGAGCCAGATCCCGAAGAGTCCGACGACGCCCGGGATGTCCCCGCCGAGGAAGAAGGAAGGCGGCGAGATCAGGAAGAGCGCCCAGACCAGCAGGCCGGCCATGCCGGCGTACAGGTGGATCTTCTGCGGCAGCCCCACCCGCTGCGGCTGCAGGAGGTGTGGCTTGAGATAGGTGAGCGCGACGATCACCGCAACGAGTGCGGTGACGGCGTAGACGAGTACGGCAGCGAAGCTCACGGCAGCGATTCTGTCCTAGACGTCGGTCGAGCCCGAATCGGGCTCGGGCGTGTATGTGGTCAGTCCGGCGGCTCCGACCTCGGCACCGGCATGCCCGCCCGCGGTCGACTCACGCCATTCTGCCTCCTCGGCAAGGCGCGCGATCAGGGAATCCACCTCGGCCATCCGATAGCCGCGGAACCCCACCGAGAAGCGTACGCGGCGCAGGTCTGCCGCCTCGAGAACGCGGTCACGGGGCACCAGAGCGTCCGGCTGGTCGCCGTACTCCTCCCCCAACGGCGCACCTGCTCCGGCTGCGACGAGGGCGACTCCTCCGAGAGCCAGCACGATCAGTGCCGCGAAGATCCAGCCCATCCTTCAGTCACGCGCCTTCAGCATCAGCTCGACCGCCTCGTCCACGTCGTCGGTGAGGGTGATCATGTCCAGGTCGCTCTGCTTGATCCGCCCGTCGGACAGCATCGTCTCGCGCATCCAGGTGAGCAGCCCTTCCCAGTGCTCGACGCCCATCAGGACGATCGGGAACTGGGTGATCTTCTTGGTCTGGGAGAGCGTCATCGCCTCGAAGAGCTCGTCCATCGTGCCGAGCCCGCCGGGCATGACTACGTAGCCCTGGGAGTACTTGACGAACATCATCTTCCGCACGAAGAAGTAGCGGAAGTTGAGCCCGAAGCCGACGTAGTCGTTGAGCCGAGCCTCGAAGGGCAGCTCGATACCGAGGCCGATCGACTCGCCCCCGGCCTCGAGGGCACCCTTGTTGGCCGCCTCCATCGTGCCCGGCCCACCGCCGGTGATCACCGCGAAGCCGGCCTCGGCCAGACCGCGCCCGACCGCCTCGGCCTGAGCGTAGGTCGGGTGGTCCTTCGGCGTGCGCGCCGACCCGAAGACGCTGATCGCCTGGCCGATCTCGGAGAGGTCGTTGAACCCCTCGACGAACTCGGCCTGGATCTTCATGACCCGCCACGGATCGGTGTGGACCCAGTCGCCGTGGCCGGAGCTGTCGAGCAGTCGCTGGTCGGTGGTGCTGCCGGCGGGGCGTCCTTTGGTGGGGCGCGGTCCGGAGCCGCTACGTCGGGTCATGCGGTCAACCAATCACGAAGGGCCTGCTCGCAGGTGATGATCTCGGAGATGTTCACGTGCTCGTCGGCCTTGTGGGCGTACATCGGGTCACCTGGACCATAGTTGACCGCCGGTATGCCGAGAACGGTGAACCGCGCCACATCGGTCCAGCCGAACTTGGGCCCGACCTCGCCGCCGACGGCGTCGATGAAGGCCTTGGCAGGCGGGCGGTCCAGGCCGGGCAGCGCACCGGGCGCGGAGTCGGTGAGAGTGACGTCGTAGCCTTCGAAGAACTCGGTGACGAACGCCAGCGCCTCCTCCTCGCTCCGGTCCGGGGCGAAGCGGAAGTTGACCGTCACCACGCACTCGTCGGGGATCACGTTGCCGGCCACTCCACCGGAGACGAAGACGGCGTTGAGACCCTCGCGATACTGGAGCCCGTCGATGACCGGCTCGCGCGGGTCGTACGCCTCCAGACGACGCAGCACCTCTCCGGCCTTGTGGATCGCGTTGACACCGCGCCAGGAGCGGGCACTGTGGGACCGCTCGCCGGTGGTGCGCACCTCGACCCGCAGCGTGCCCTGGCAGCCGGCCTCGACGCCGGCGTTGGAGGGCTCCATCAGGATCGCGAAGTCGCCGGCGAGGAGGTCGGGGTCGCTGGCGGCCAGCTTGCCCAGACCGTTGTGGACCGCCTCGATCTCCTCGGCGTCGTAGAAGACGTACGTCACGTCGCGATTGGGCGTCGCCAAGGTGACGGCGAGCCTGAGGATGACCGCGTCTCCCGACTTCATGTCGCAGGCGCCGAGACCGTGCAAGATGCCGGTGGCCTCGTCCAGGCGGCTCGGGAAGTTGCCGTTGACCGGCACGGTGTCGAGGTGCCCCGCGATGACCACCCGCTCCGGCAGGCCCAGGTCGGTGCGGGCCACGATCGAGTTGCCCCGCCGCTCGACGACGAGATGGTCGTAGACGCTCAGCGCCTGCTCCACGGCATCGGCCAGCTCCAGCTCGTTGAGACTCACCGAGTCGATGTCCATCAGCTGCCGGGTCAGGGTCACCACGTCGGTGGTCAGGTCGAGCTTCGCCATGGCACTAGTCAATCAGGGGACCCCTCGGCGACGTGCGCGAGGACACCGTCGATGATCCGGGCCAGCCCGTAATCGAGCTCGCGGGCCGGGTCGGTGGCAGCCTGGTAGGCCTCCCCCGCGGC
The DNA here is from genome assembly GCF_040613495.1 of Nocardioides sp. NPDC006273. NCBI lineage: Bacteria > Bacillati > Actinomycetota > Actinomycetes > Propionibacteriales > Nocardioidaceae > Nocardioides > Nocardioides sp. NPDC006273. The sequence goes on from NZ_JBEXSD010000042.1 coordinate 5,124, forward strand.
GGTGCCGACCCGGTTGGCCAGCGGATAGTGGCTGCCGGCCATGACCTCGCTCAAGGTGTCGTAGTTGGCGGCCCACCACTCCGCCTCCGTCATCCCGGTGACCTTCTCGGCACGCCGCAACATCTGCTCGCTGCGGACGATGTTGCCCGCGAACCCCATCAGCACCGCGACCGTCTGGTCCATTTCCAGGTCGGAGAGCCCGAGGCCGTCGACGGCCTGCAGCTGCCACTCGTAGCGATCGCTCATGTTCGGCCCCAGCCAGGGGCGTACGTCCTGCACCTCGAGCAGCCAGGGGTGGGCGCGGAGCTCGTCGTACTGGAGCCTGGCGACCAGCTCGAGTCGCTTGCGCGGGTCCTCGGGCAGCTCCGGCAGCACGGCGCGACCCGTCGCCTGGTCGGCCATGAGCACCAGCAGCGCGTCTCGGTTCGGCACGTAGGAGTAGAGCGTCATCGCCCCGAGGCCGAAGCGCTGGGCGATCGCCCGCATCGTCACCGCGGGCAGGCCCTCGGCGTCGGCGAGGTCGATCGCGGCGTCGACGACCTCGTCGAGGCTCACCTTCTGCTTCGGGCCCCGCTTCGACTTCGGCTCCTCGGGCGACGCGGTCCGATGGCGCCACAGCAGGCGCAGGGACGGGTCCGACTGGTCTGGGTGGTCTGGCTGCTCCGGCACGACGCTCATCGTAACCTCCTTCAGAAAAATTTCGTACACCGTACGGAACAAATGCTACAGTCACTCCGTTGACATCTTCGTACAGCGTACGAAATTGAAGGAGCGTGTATGCAGAACGACTCGAAGCCGGTCCCGCCGCGATGGCTCAAGCCGATGAACAAGGTCTTCATGACCCTGTCGAAGACCGGGATCGGGATGAAGGAGCTGCCGGTGCTGACCGTGCCGGGCCGCAAGAGCGGCAAGCCCCGCAGCACGCCGCTCTCGGTGCTGGATCTCGACGGGCAGCGCTATCTGCTCGAAGGGTTCCCGGGAGCAGACTGGGCCCGCAACGTCCGTGCCGCCGCCGGCCGAGCCACGCTCCGGGTCGGCCGGAAGACAGAGGAGGTGCGCCTCGTGGAGGTCGAGCAGGAGGAGGCGCTGACCGTGCTCAGGGCATGGCCGGAACGGATGGCCGACGGAGCGAAGATCATGCTCGATGCCGGGGTCGTCACCGCGGTGACACCGGAGGCGTTCGAGGCCCTCGTCGGTCGCTGCGGCGTGTTCCGGATCGAGGTGGCCCGATGACCACGGCTCCCCTCACCGCGCGGGGCGTGCGCAAGCGCTTCCGCGACACCCAGGCGCTCGACGGCCTCGACCTGGAGGTCGCCGCCGGCACCGTGCATGCCCTGCTCGGGCCCAACGGCGCCGGCAAGTCGACCGCGGTGAACGTCTTCGCGACGCTGACCCGCCCCGATGCCGGTGAGGTGCGCGTCGGCGGCCACGACGTCGTACGCCACCCCGCCCGGGTCCGCTCCACGATCGGGCTGGTCGGACAGAGCGCCGCGCTCGACGAGGCTCTCCACGGCCGGGAGAACCTGGTCATGTTCGGGCGCCTCCACGGCCTGTCGAAGACCGATGCCGTACGCCGCTCCGCTGAGCTCCTCGAGGCCTTCGGCCTCGTCGAGGCCGGCGACCGGAAGGTCTCGGGCTACTCCGGCGGAATGCGGCGACGCCTCGACATCGCGGCCGGTCTGGTCATCCGACCGCGGATCCTCTTCCTCGACGAGCCCACCACCGGGCTGGACCCGCGCGCTCGCCACGAGGTCTGGCAGTTGGTGCGACGGGTGGTCGCCGACGGCACGACGGTGCTGCTGACCACGCAGTATCTGGACGAGGCCGACCAACTCGCGGACAGGGTCACCGTGCTCGGCGCAGGCAGAGTGATCGCCGAGGGCACGCCGTCCTCGCTGAAGAGCGACCTCGGCGGCGACCGGGTGATCATCACCGCGACCGAGCCGGACGACCTCGACCGGATGGCCGGTGCGCTCGGCGCCGCGGCCAACATCGACACCGACCGGCTCGAGGTCACCGTCGAGGCGGGGGCGGCCGGCGGCGGCGCCGCGGTCGTCGACGTCGTACGAACCCTCGACTCCGCCGGCATCACCGTCGACGACGTGCTTATGCGCAGGCCGACCCTGGACGAGGTGTTTCTCCACCTGACCGCACCCCACACCGAGCACCAGCACGAAGGAGCCGCCCGATGACCGCCCTCTCCTCGACCCTGCGACAGACCTGGGTCATCACGCTCCGCGACCTCAAGCACTGGCAGCGCGAGCCGTGGGGCCCGGTGTTCGGCATCCTGTTCTCGATCATGATGCTGCTGATCTTCGGATATCTGTTCGGCGGCGCCATCGAGATGCCGGGCGGCGGGGCGTACCTGCCCTACCTCCTGCCCGGGGTGCTCGCGCTGACGATGATGTTCGGGGTCGACGGCATCATGGCCGTGGTCACCGAGGACACCAAGCGCGGAGTCACCAACCGGTTCCGGTCGCTGCCGATGAGCAGCGTCGCGGTGCCTTTGGGGCGCGCGGTCGCCGACCTCGGCAACTCGGCGGTCCAGCTCGGGGTCCTGATGATCGGCGGGCTGCTGATCGGCTGGCGGATCGAGGGCTCGTTCCTGGAGGGGGCCGCTGCGGTCGGGCTCCTGCTCTGGCTGCGGTTGGCGATGCTGTGGCTGGGCATCTTCCTGGGCCTGACCCTGCGGATGGAAGGTGCGCTGATGATTGTGCAGGTGCTGGTGTGGCCGCTGGGATTCTGCTCGAGCCTGTTCGTCTCGCCAGAGACGATGCCCGGCTGGCTCGGCACCCTGGCCGCCTGGAACCCGGTCTCGGCCACTGCCACCGCCGCTCGCGACCTCTTCGGCAACCCGACCGGGATCACCTCCGGGCTGCTCGCCGACCACGCGATGCTGCTCGCGCTGGCCTGGCCCACGGTCCTGCTGGCGATCTTCGTCCCGCTGTCCATGCGCACCTTCCGGCGACTCGGCTGAAATATTTTTCGGGAGAGCTGTCGGATCGGCGTCGGACCGTTCGTGGAGTAGGTGAGAAGCGGCCGTACGGACCGCGACAGAACACCCCGAGAACCATGAGACGAGAGGCACCACCATGAGCACCAGCACCTACACCCAGGACACGACGACCGCCACCACCCGCCAGTTCGCCGCACGGATGCCGGTCTGGCTCGTCAGCGCCGCCGTCGTCCTCGTCGGCGCCCTGGTCACCGGCGTCTTCGAGTTCGCCGCCCGCGCGGTCGGGGTGCCGTTCAACGTCGCCCTCCCCGGCACCGGCGTCGATCCCGCCGCGATCCCCGCGACCGGGCTCGCCTGGGCCGTCGCCGAGCTCGGCCTGATCGGCATCATCATCGCCGTCTGCCTCGCCCGCTTCGCCAAGCGTCCGCGCTCGACCTGGAAGCGCACCGCCTGGACGCTGACCGCGCTCTCGTGCGTCCCGAGCCTGGTCGCCGTCACCGACTCCTACGCCACCAACATCATGCTGGTCATCTCCCACCTGGTCGCGGCCGTGGTGATCGTCCCGATCATCGCCGCCCGGCTGTCGGAGACGAACCCGCGCCGGGGCTGAGCGAGCCGCGGCGAGCGACGATCAGCTCCCCGACCCCGGGCATCGGGGTCGTGCCGACCACGAAACCCACCTCCGCCAGGTCCCTCAGCAGGGCCGGACGGGGGTGGGTTCGGTAATACATCACGAACTTCGGCCGCCACACCGCGTTGCGCACCCGCATCGCCAGGTCGAACCCGGTGAGCATCCAGTACGCCGGATGGGTCGGCCTCGGCCCCTGACCGGCCGGCAGCGCGAAGATCCCACCCGGCCTCAGCGCCCGGTGGATGCCGGCGAAGAGCGGGAGCCGCTCCTCCGGCAGGAAGTGCCCCAGCGCCCCGAAGCTCACCGCCAGGTCGTACGCCGCCTCGAACGGCAACGCGCGAGCATCCGCCCGCACCAGGTCCGCCTCCGGATGGGCAGCGCCGGCCTGCTCGAGCATCCCGGCACTGAAGTCGACCCCGGTCGGCGGCTCCGCGGTCAGCTCCGCGAGCACCCCCAGCCCGGCGCCGGTGCCGGTGCACACGTCGAGGCCACGCTCGAACGGCCCGTGCTCCCGCAGCGCATCGCGGGTGGCGGCGAGAAACGGCTCGGGCGTACGGAACGGCGTCGCGTCGAACTTCGGCGCCAGCAGGTCATAGCCGCGCTCTACCGATGACAGCGCCTGGACGGCGAGCTCCTTGAGCGTCGGTCCTTCCACGCCTCAACGATAGGTGGTGCCGGCCCGTCGCGTCGGCAGACTCAGAGGAGGCAGGCCTCCATCAGCCGCGCGGCATGCTCCCGCTCACCCCTGGATTCCGAGATGTCCACACCACAGTTATCGCACCCGCGGCCCCGAGGAGCCGGACTTTAGGAGGGTGACGCCAGCCGTGGCTCACCCTCCTAAGGTCGCCTCCCGGCCGCGAGTAGGTGATTGGAGAGATCCTGGACTCCCCGTTGCCCGGCCACGGCGCGCGCGACAGTCAGTGCGGCCGAATAGAGCTCTGGGTCGATCTCGGTCAGCTGTTCAAAGGCCAAGCCGGCAGGTCCCTCGACGCCCACCACCTCGACCTGCAACAACCCAGACTCATTCAACTCGGCCGCCAGTTCGGCACCGGTGTGGAAGTGTCCGCCCGGGAATCGTCCGCCGGCAGGCGACGTTCCATGCTCGATCAGATCCTCCCACCCTCGCGGCATCCCGGCCCCGCCGGACAACGCTGCGAGCCTTGCCAGTCTCGGGATCGCTGCGGCGAAGACCCACCCACCCGGCCGCACCACCCTGATCGCCTCACGCAGCGCCCGAAGCCGGTCCTCACGCTCGGACAGGTGGTAGAGCGGTCCGAGGAGCAGGGCTACATCGACGCTCCTGTCCTCGAGTGGCAGCCCACGCGCGTCGCCAACCAGCGCCTCGAAAGTCCCGTACGCCCGAGCTTGCTCGACCTGCTCGCTGACCGGGTCCAGAAGCGTGACCTCGTGCCCAGCATCCGCGAGCGCCGCGGCATGGACCCCGGTCGCGCCACCGATATCGGCGATCTGCGATCCCGCTCGGATCCGCTCCGCGATGAGCTCCTGCGTACGCACGAACTCCAGGCTCCCCTGGGCCGACCTGCTGGTCAGCCGAGCTCCCTCATCCCAGTCGGGGCCCCCGTAGTAGGCCCGGATCTGCCGGTCGATGTCCTTCTGGCTGGCCACGATCACACGCTACTGATGCGCGACCACAGCAGGAGGATCCCTAGGAGGGTGAGTCACATCCAGCGTGACTCACCCTCCTAGGGTTCAACGATCCTCAGGCCTTAGCGACCGCGATCTGCGCCTTTTCGCCGTCACCGAGGTCGACCGGGTTGCCGTCCAGCGAGTCCACCACGTCGTACGTAGTGGCGAGGGTCTCGCGGGCGATGAGCTCGGCGTGGGTGGTGGCTGCCTGGCGTACGGTCTCGGAGCCGGTCACCGACAGGGTGATGCGGTCCTCGACGTTGAGGCCGGAGTCCTTGCGGGCCTGCTGGACCGCGCGGACCAGGTCGCGGGCGAGGCCTTCGGCGGCCAGGTCGGGAGTGACGACCGTGTCCAGGACGATGAAGCCGCCTGCGCCCGAAGACGTGCTCAGCATCGAGACGGCGATGTCGTCGGTGGCGGCGCCGGCGACGGTCTCCAGGGTGTACTCACCCTCGATCAGCTCGAGTCCACCAGCGGTGACCACACCTGCCTCAGACACCGACCAGTCACCGGACTTGGCGCCCTTGATGGCCTTCTGGACGTCCTTGCCCAACCGCGGGCCGGCGGCACGGGCGTTGACGGCGAGCCGCTGCTCGATCCCGTAGGTCCCGGCCTCGTCGGAGTCGGCGGCGAGCAGCCGGACGGACTTGACGTTGACCTCGTCGGCGACGATCTCCTCGAAGCCCGCGATGTCGGCGCCGACCACGGTCAGACCGCCGAGCGGCAGCCGGTTACGGAGCTTGCGCGCCTTGCGGAGGGCGGAGGTCGAGGAGCAGACCGCGCGCACCGCGTCCATCCGGGCGACCAGGTCGCCGTCGGCCGGCAGGTCCTCGACGACCGGGTAGTCGGCCAGATGCACCGAGCGACCGCCGGTCAGGCCGCGCCAGATCTCCTCGGTGGTCAGCGGCAGCAGCGGGGCGACCAGGCGGGTCACCGTCTCCAGCACCGTGTAGAGGGTGTCGAAGGCGGCCTTGTCCTCGTTCCAGAACCGCTCCCGGCTACGCCGGATGTACCAGTTCGTGAGCACGTCGATGAACTCACTCGTCGCCGAACACGCCTCGGCGACGTAGTAGTCGTCCATCGCGGAGGTCATCGCAGCGACGTAGTCGCGCAGCTTGGCGAGGACGTAGCGGTCGAGCGGGTCCGCGGACGCCGTCGAGCCGGTGGTCTCCAGGTCCGCCGCGTTGGCGTAGAGCTGGAAGAAGTACCAGCTGTTCCACAGCGGGATCATCACCTGGCGTACGGAGTCCCGGATGCCCTGCTCGGTGACGACCAGGTTGCCGCCGCGAAGGATCGGCGAGGACATCAGGAACCAGCGCATCGCGTCGGCACCGTCGCGGTCGAAGACCTCGTTGACGTCGGGGTAGTTGCGCAGGCTCTTGGACATCTTCTGCCCGTCGGAGCCGAGCACGATGCCGTGGCTGATGCAGCTCGAGAACGCGGGGCGGTCGAAGAGCGCGGTCGCCAGGATGTGCAGGGTGTAGAACCAGCCGCGGGTCTGGCCGATGTACTCCACGATGAAGTCGCCGGGGAAGTGATGCTGGAACCACTCCTCGTTCTCGAACGGGACATGGTTCTGGGCGAACGACATCGACCCGGAGTCGAACCAGACGTCGAGGACGTCGGAGACCCGGCGCATCATCGACTTGCCGGTCGGGTCGTCCGGGTTGGGACGGACCAGGTCGTCGACGTACGGACGGTGCAGGTCGGGGTTGCCCTCGGCGTCCTTCGGCAGCGTGCCGAAGTCGCGCTCGAGCTCCGCGAAGCTGCCATAGACGTCCAGGCGCGGGTAGGCCGGGTCGTCGGACTTCCACACCGGCACCGGCGAACCCCAGAATCGGTTGCGGGTGATCGACCAGTCGCGCGCGTTCTCCAGCCACTTGCCGAACTGGCCGTCCTGGATGTGCTCGGGAACCCAGCGGATCTGCTGGTTGAGCTCGAGCATCCGGTCCTTGATCTTGGTGACCTCGACGAACCAGCTGCTCACACCCTTGTAGATGAGCGGCTGACGGCAGCGCCAGCAGTGCGGGTAGGAGTGGTTGTAGGACTCGCGGCGCAGCAGAATCGTGCCCGCGGTGACCGACCCGATATCGGTGGTCGAGCCTGTCGAGACCCCGCGGGTGACCGCCTTGAGGTGATCGATGATCTGCAGGTTGGCGTCGAAGACCTGGACGCCGGCGTAGTCGACCACTGGCGCGGTGAAGCGGCCGTCCTTGCCGACCGGCATGACCGCCTCGATGTTCTCGCGGTCGGTCACCTCCTTGTCGACCTCACCGAAGGCGCCGGCGGTGTGCACGACCCCGGTGCCGTCCGTGGTCGTCACGGCGTCGTCGGCAGCCACGACCCGGAAGGCGTTCTGGTGGCCGGCGTAGTAGGAGAACGGCGGCTGATAGGTGCGGCCGAGCAGCTCGGCGCCCTTGTAGCGGCCCAGGATCGTGGCCTCCTCCGCCTCCGGGAAGAGCTCCTTCTGGTACGCCGCGACGCGCGCCTCCGCGAGGACGTACTTGGCCGTCTCCTCAGTCCCCGGGACCGGGCCCTCGACCACGACGTAGTCGATGTCGGAGCCGACCATGACGGCGAGGTTGGACGGCAGAGTCCACGGCGTGGTGGTCCAGATCAGGATGTGGGCGCCGTCGAGGACCTCGTCCTCCCCGGTCGCGTCGAGCGCATAGCCGACCGTGACCGCCGGGTCCTGACGCTCCTTGTAGACGTCGTCGTCCATCCGGAGCTCGTGGTTGGACAGCGGGGTCTCGTCCTGCCAGCAGTAGGGCAGGACGCGGAAGCCCTCGTAGACCAGGCCCTTGTCGTAGAGCGTCTTGAACGCCCAGATCACCGACTCCATGTAGTCCGGGTTGAGGGTCTTGTAGTCGTTGTCGAAGTCCACCCAACGGGCCTGGCGGGTGACGTAGTCGCGCCACTCGCCGGTGTACTTCAACACCGACGCACGGCTGGCCGCGTTGAACTTGTCGATGCCCATCTCGGCGATCTCGTCGGTCGTCTTCAGGCCGAGCTGGCGCATCGCCTCGAGCTCGGCGGGCAGGCCATGGGTGTCCCAACCGAAGCGCCGCTCGACGCGCTTGCCGCGCATCGTCTGGTAGCGCGGGACGATGTCCTTGACGTAGCCGGTCAGCAGGTGACCGTAGTGCGGCAGGCCGTTGGCGAACGGCGGGCCGTCGTAGAAGACGAACTCGTTCTCGCCGTTCTTGCCGGCGTCGCGGTTGTCGATGCTCGCCTGGAAGGTCCCGTCCTTCTTCCAGTAGTCGAGAACCTGCGTCTCGATCTCCGGGAAGCGTGGGCTGGCCGGGACTATGGCTGAGCTGACCTTGGGATAGGTCATCGGCGGCATCTCCTGCTGGGTGGTAGTGGGTTGTCTTCACCACAGGGACGATCTTTCGACCGCGGTACCACCCTGCTTGCCCGTGCCCGGACCTCTCCGTTCGCGGCTGTGACGGGCCTACCCGCCGGGGTCTAGTGAGCCGAAGCCGTTCTTCCCGGAGCTCGCCGCTGATGACGGCTCAAACGCTGATAAGGAAGAGAGTACGCCGCCCGGCACCCACCGCGCTAACCCGATTCGGACCGCGCGTCAGACCGCGCGCCACATCCGCACGTTCACGCCGAACTCCCGGTCCACCCACTGCTCACCGATCTGCTCGAACCCAGCACGGGCGAAGAGACGGGACCCGGCCGGCGTCGCGTTGCACCACAGCAGCCCCGGGCCAAGGCCTGCGGCGTGGGCGATGGCCGCGCCGAGAACGGCGGCACCAACGCCCCGGCCTCTCCACTCCGACGCGGTCGCAACCCTCCGGATGCGCCACCCCTGGCCACCGTGATCGAGCAGGTCAGGGCATGGTTCTGAGAACAGCCCCGCGCATCCGACCACGACGCCGTCGACGTCTCGAGCCGCAAACGTGACCGCCTCTGGATGATCGTCACCAGCCACCTTCGCCGCCTCGGGAGGCGCACCGCCATGGAGCACCAGCGCGCGCAGCGGATAGGTCTCGGCGGCCGGGACCCGGGCGATCGTGAACTCGTTCGGTGACGCCACGCCGCGACGATAGCGGCGCGCAGCGGCGACGTAGGAGATATTCGTCAGCACGCGAAGTCAGGCCGGAGCACCTGGCAGGATGCGCGCATGAGCCTGATTCGCTACGAGTACGCCGATGGTTGCGCGCGCATCACGATGACCAACCCGGACCGGGGCAACGTCTTCAAGCCCGAGGCGGGCGAGGAGATGCTGGCGGCGATCCTGCGAGCCAAGGCCGACTCGGCGCGGGTGATCGTGCTGGCGGCGGAAGGGAAGTACTTCTCCGTCGGCGGCGACCTGGCCGGGTTCGCGGCCGCCGACGACCTGGGGCCGTTCATCCTCGAGCTGGCCGAGAGTGCCAACCGGATGATCACCGAGCTCGTCCGCTGCGACGCGATCGTGGTCAGCGCCGTCCAAGGCACTGCCGCCGGGGTCGGATTCCCACTGGCCGCGGCCGCCGACATCGTCATCGCCGCAGACAAGGCGAAGTTCAGCCTCGCCTACGCCAAGGTCGGGCTCTCGGTCGACGGCGGTGGGTCGCTCCTCGTGCACACGCTGGGCCTGCACCGGGTGCTCCGGCTGACCCTGCTGGGCGACATGCTGTCCGCGACCGAGGCGCTCGAGGCCGGGTTGGTCGCCCGCGTCGTACCTGCCGAGGAGCTCGCCGCCGCGGTCGACGAGGTCGTCGCGACCCTCCTGGCCGGGTCGCCCGAGGCCCTCGCCCGCACCAAGCGCCTCGTCCGTGACGTCGCCGACCCCAGCCCCGAGTCGGCCCTGCGCCGTGAGGCGGAGTCGATCTCCGCGCTCGGTGCCTCGGCCTCCGGCCGCGAGGGCATCAACGCCTTCCTCGAGAAGCGCCGACCGAGCTTCGGAGCCTGAGACATCGACTCCTGAAATCACCTGAAATCATTGGCCAAGGGCCGGGCTCTCAGCGAGGGTGGCCACATGAGCAACGATCAGCGGCAGGTGGGTTTCAAGGGCGTCTGGCTTCCCGACAGCGAGGACCCACGCCACCAGGACAAGCCCTCCGTCGGCGAGCTGGCGACCTACCGGGACTATCTGCGCCACTACCGGCTCACCCTCGAGCTCAAGTGCCAGGATCTCGGCCCGGAGGACCTGGTCAAGCAGAGCGTGCCGCCGAGCGACCTGAGCCTGCTCGGGCTGATCCGCCACATGGCCCGGGTCGAGCACAGCTGGTTTCAGCGCGTGCTGAAGGAGGACCTCGACCTGCCGCGGCTCGACGCAGACGACCCCACCGGCGGCTTCCACAAGGTGGCACCGACCCAGGAGTCGGTCGAGGAGGCGTTCGCGAGTTGGCGCGCGCAGGTCGGGGCGGCCGACGAGTGGCTCGACACCATCGACGACTCCATCCTCGGCGACACCCGTGACGTCGGCCGCGGCGACGAGCCGATCAGCATCCGCGACATCCTGATCCACATGATCGAGGAGTACGCCCGCCACGCAGGTCACGCCGACCTGCTGCGCGAGGTCATCGACGGCCGTACCGGACAGTGACCGACCCCGGGTAGACGTGTGATGAGCATCACGAGCAGGATGTGCGTACGAAGTGTGCCGTCCCCCGCCGCCCACCGGGCAGCTCGGCACACCGCGGCTAGGAGGGCGCAGGAATGAACTCGATACTGCTGATGCTGCTTGGGCTCGCGATGTTCGCGGGCGGATACCTGCTCTATTCAAAGTTCTTGAGCAACCGGATCTACAAGCTGGACGAGGCGTACTCCACCCCGTCACACACCATGGGCGACGGCGTCGACTACGTGCCGACCAACAAGTTCGTCCTGTGGGGTCATCACTTCACCTCGGTCGCCGGCGCCGCGCCCATCGTCGGACCCGCGATCGCGGTGATCTGGGGTTGGCTCCCAGCCTTCCTCTGGGTCACGATCGGCACGGTCTTCTTCGCAGGCATGCACGACCTCGGAGCGCTCTGGGCCTCCGCCCGCAACCGCGGCCAGTCGATGGGGATGCTGTCGGGCCGCTACATCGGTCCGCGCGGGCGCGTCCTCTTCCTGGTCGTCATCTTCCTGCTGCTGCTGATGGTCAACGCGGCCTTCGCCGTCGTCATCACGAACCTGCTGATCGGCACCCCGACCGCGGTGATCCCGGCCTGGGGGGCCATCCTCGTCGCCCTGGTCGTGGGCCAGATGATCTACCGCTGGCGGGTGAACCTGCTGCTCACCACGGTCCTCGGCGTCGCCGCGCTCTACGGACTGATCATCCTCGGCGACCGCGTTCCGGTCGAGCTGCCCGACCCGATCCTGGGCATGTCCCCGGCCACCTTCTGGATCCTGGCGCTCTTCGTCTACGCCGGCATCGCCTCCACACTGCCGGTGTGGATCCTGCTGCAGCCGCGTGACTACATCAACGGAGTCCAGCTCTTCATCGGCCTGGGGATCCTCTACGGCGCGGTGCTGCTGGGGTCGCCGACGATCGTCGCGCCGGCCTTCAACGACGCCGTTCCCGAAGGCACCCCAGGCCTGGTGCCGCTGCTGTTCGTCACCATCGCCTGCGGTGCGATCTCCGGGTTCCACGGCATGGTCTCCTCCGGCACCAGCTCCAAGCAGCTCGACAAGGAGACCGACGCGAGATTCGTCGGCTACTTCGGGGCCGTCGGCGAAGGCATGCTCGCGCTGGGAGCCATCCTTGCCACCACGGCCGGGTTCCAGACCGTACGCGACTGGGAGGCGGTCTACACCGCCTTCGGCCAGGGCGGCGTCGGCGCCTTCGTCACCGGCGGCGGCAACCTGGTCAACCAGGGCCTCGGCATCCCAGTCTCGCTCAGCGCCACGATCCTGGCGACGATGGCGGTGCTCTTCGCGGCGACCACGATGGACACCGGTGTCCGTCTGCAGCGGTTCGTCGTCCAGGAGGCCGGCGATCTGATCAACGTGAGGATCCCGAAGATCGCCGCGACCCTGGTCGCGGTGGCGATCGCGCTCGGCCTGACCTTCAGCCAGGGGGCCGGCGGCGAGGGTGGTCTGCGGATCTGGCCGCTGTTCGGCACCACCAACCAGCTGCTGGCCTCACTGACGCTGTCGATCGTGGCAGTCATGCTGCTGCGCAAGCGCCGAAACCCCTGGCCGGCACTCATCCCGCTGGCCTTCGTGTTCGTGATGTCCTTCTACGCCGCGCTCGTGCAGCTCGGTGACCTGGCAGAGGCCAAGGACTGGCTGCTGCTCGTCATCGACGTCGTCATCATCATCGCTGCCCTGTGGGTCGCGGTGGAGGCAGTGATCGCGATGCTGCGCGTCGAGCCGGAAGCGGACGACGCCGATCTCGTCAGCGCCGAGGAGGGCGTCGGTAAGTGAGCTCGTGGTGGAGCAGGTTCCGCGCCGGGCTGGAGGAGTTCTACGCCGGGCCCTACCGGCGTACGTTCGCCCGCGCTCGACGCGAGGAGGACGACCTCTTCATGCTGGTGGTGCTGGCTGACGCGCTCGGTGTGCCTGATCCGGCGGCCTACCACAACGCGGACCTGCTCCCCGCGGTCTATCCGGAGTTCCACGCCTGGCACCGACGGATCGGGCTGGAACGTTCACCGCTGGAGCACATCGGGTGCTGCTGAGTCTCACGAGCCGGCGAAGGGTCCTCTTCGTCGGCGGCAAGGGCGGGGTCGGCAAGACCTCGGTCGCCTCGGCCGTCGCGCTGGCACGCGCCCGGGAGGGCGCGCGGGTGCTGGTGGTCTCGACCGACCCGGCCCACAACCTGGGTCACCTGTGGGATCTCCCGGTGGGCGACGACGCGACCCGGCTCGCCTCTCCCGGGACCGGTCTCGTCGACGGGATCGAGATCGATCCCGAGAGCGTGGTGTCGACCCATCTGGCTGCGGTGCGCGAGACGATGCACCGGATGCTGCCGGACCGGCTGTGGCCTGCCGCCGATCGCCATCTGGAGCTGGCCCGCGAGGCGCCGGGCACCCACGAGTCGGCGATCGTGGACCGAGTCGCGGAGACCTTGGCGACCGGGCTGAGCGACTACGACCTGGTCGTCTACGACACCGCACCGAGCGGCCACACCCTGCGGCTGCTCGCGATGCCGGAACACCTGACCGGCTGGACCGAGAGCCTGCTCGCCAGCCGGGACCGGGCGGAGAGGTTCGGGGCTGCGATCCAGGGCCTCGGTGGCCAGGACCGGGGTGCGGACCGCGACGCCGAGCTGCGACGAGTGCTCGTCCGGCGCCGGGAACGGTTCGCGACCCTGCGCGACACGATCCGGGATCCCGGCCTGACCTCGTTCGTCGTCGTCACGATCGCCGAACGACTGCCCGTGCTGGAGTCGCTCGCGCTCCACGAGCAGCTGGTGAAGCTCGGCGTCGACGTGGGTGGTGTCGTCGTGAACCGCCGCTCCCCCGCCGAGGCAGGGGCGCTCCTCGCCGGGCGGCGACGGCTGGAGGACGCCGAGACCGCCACCTTGCGCGAGGCGCTTCCCGACACTCCACTCCTCGAGCTCCCGCTGCTGCCCGGTGCGCTCACCGGACCCGTTGGAGTCGGCGCCATCGCCGACGCCGGCCGAGTCGGCTCGTCCTGACGTGATTCTCTGCCGAGTCGGCTCGTCAGAACGCGCCGACTCGGCAGAGGGGGTGGTCAGCGCGGGTTGTCGTCGGCGAAGGCGGCGTCGAGCCAGGCGTAGACCTGCGAGTCACCTCGGGTCACGAGCAGGACGACCTGCTTCTCAGCGTCGCTGACCGGTTTGCCGTTGATCCAGCTACGGACGATGTCGGAGGCGGCGCGGCGTACGACCTCGACGCCTTTGGCCATCGCCCACTCCGGCGCAGGGTGGCCCTTGCTTGTCGCCACACCGGGGACCTCCAGGGTCCAGGTGCCGTCGTCGGCCTGGAGAAGCTGGGGCGTCGGCGGCGCACTCTTCTTGCTCACCTCAGAATGTTCCCACGTCTCGTGGTCTCGACAAGCTCGACCACCGGGCCCCGTCGATAAGGGGACACTCAGGCTCGGCCACTAGACTGCGCCCCGTGACGAATGCAGCTTGGGGCTTCGGCCTCGTGACGTACGCCGCCGACAACTCTGTGCTGGACGTGTGGTTCTCCGCGCCCCAGCTGGGCGAGAAGCCCGCCGATGCGACCGCGCCGGCCGAGCTCACCGCCCTCGAGGGCACCGACGAGGTCCGTCAGGTCACCAAGCGGGTCGCCCTCGTCGAGGTCAAGGACCTCGAGACCGCGCCCGAGACGACCGAGGACGTCTGGCTGCGGCTCCACCTCCTCTCCCACCGCCTCGTGCAGCCGCACGGGCAGAACCTCGACGGCGTCTTCGGCCTGCTCACCAACGTGGTGTGGACCAGCGCCGGTCCGTGCGCCGTCGAGGGCTTCGAGCTCACCCGCGCACGCCTGCGCGCCGCGGGCCAGCACGTGACCGTCTACGGCGTGGACAAGTTCCCGCGGATGGTCGACTACGTCGTGCCCAGCGGCATCCGGATCGGCGACGCCGACCGCGTCCGCCTCGGCGCCCACCTGGCTTCCGGCACCACCGTGATGCACGAGGGCTTCGTGAACTTCAACGCCGGCACCCTCGGCGCCTCGATGGTCGAGGGCCGGATCTCCGGTGGGGTCGTCGTCGGCGACGGCTCCGACGTCGGTGGCGGCGCCTCGATCATGGGCACCCTCTCCGGTGGCGGCAAGGCCGTGATCTCCGTCGGCAAGCGCTGCTTGCTCGGCGCCAACTCCGGCCTCGGCATCTCCCTGGGCGACGACGCCGTCGTCGAGGCCGGGTGTTACGTGACGTACGGGACCAAGGTCACGCTCCCGGACGGCACCGTCAAGAAGGCCGGTGAGCTCTCCGGCGCGTCCAACATCCTCTTCCGCCGCAACTCGGTCAGCGGCGCCATCGAGGCCGTTCCGTGGAAGGGCGAGGGCATCGAGCTCAACGCCGCCCTCCACGCCAACTGACCCGCCCCGAAGACCAGAGTGCTCCGTTGAAGAAGCTCGTCACCACACTGGTGGTACTCGGCGTGATCGCCGGTGGCATCTACTGGGTCGTCCAGGCCGCGACGGACAAGCTGGACTCGTTCCTGCCCGACCTGCAGCACTGCACCGCGGTAGCGGGCGAGTACGAGGCACGCTTCGACCCCGAGCAGATGGGCAACGCGGCCGTGATCACCGCGCTCGGCTTCAAGCGGGGCCTGCCCGCGCGGGCGGCGACGATCGCGATCGCGACCGCCATCCAGGAGTCGAAGCTCTACAACATCAGCCACGGTGACCGGGACTCGCTCGGCCTCTTCCAGCAGCGTCCCTCGATGGGCTGGGGCACCGAGGAGCAGGTCCAGGACCCGATCTACGCCACCAACAAGTTCTACGACGCACTGGTGAAGATCGACGGCTACGAGGACATGGTGGTCACCGAGGCGGCCCAGGAGGTGCAGCGCTCGGCGTTCCCCGAGGCGTACGCCGACCACGAGGGCGAGGGCCGCGCGATCGCTTCCGCGATCAGCGGCTACTCCCCCGCCGCACTGACCTGCCGGATCGATGAGCCGGAGGCCGGGTCCGGCAAGCCCCAGGCGACCAAGACCGAGATCAACCAGCTGCTCGGCGGCAGGGTCGGCCGGGCTCGGGTGGAGGGATCGACCGTGGTGATCCCGGTCGACGCCGGCAAGACCGGTCAGCGCGGCGGCTGGACGGCCGCTCACTACGCACTCGCCCGGGCGAGCGAGTTCGGCGCCACCTCCATCGCCTACGACGGTCGCACCTGGTCGGCCGGCAAGGAAGAGACGTGGGCCAAGACCCCCGACGCCAGCGGCGAGCGCATCGTCATCACTCTGGCATGACTTGCTCCGTACGTGAAGATTGGTGACGTGAGCGCAACCGGTGGTCCGCCGACCAGTCCGCCCCCGGGTGCGACACCCCCACCCGGGCGGCCCTCGACCCCGCGGTTGCCGGAGCCGGCGCGCGAGGCGATGCGCAAGTCTGCACGCGTTGCCAGGAAGCAGCTCCGGCCGGTGCGCAAGCACCTCATCGTCCTCGGCGTCGTGATCGCCGTCGCGCTGGTCTTCGCGGGCCTGCGTGTGCTGGGCGTCGGGATCAGCGGCATCCCGGTCTTCTCCTCCGAGAGCTGCACCGTCACCGCCGACGGCGAGACCTACGACCTCTCCACCGAGCAGGCCGAGCACGCCTCGGCGATCGCCGCCGAAGCCGTACGCCGCGGGCTCCCCGCCCGCGCGGCCTCCGTCGTGATGACGGTCGAGCTCGCCGACCACGATCTCGACCGACCGGCCTCGGAGGCGTCCGCCCTCTACGACCGGCTCTCCGGCGTCGCCGACTATCGCCAGCAGTCCGTGCCGGGCGTCGCCCAGCAGATCGGCGAAGGCTCCCGCGACTCCTACCGCGACGCCGAGCCGGAGGCACGGGCTCTCGCCTCCGCGCTCACCGGCAACACCCCCGAGGCGTTCTCCTGCGTCGTCAAGGGCAGCGCCGACGAGGCCCCCGGCGAGCTCAGCGGAGCCGGACTCACCTCTCGTGCGGAGGCATTGCGCGAGGACGTACGCGGCGACTTCGGCCGCCTCCCCGAAGGCGGCTTCCAGCCGGGCGGCGTCTCGACCGGGCACATGGTCGGCTCCGCCCACTACGAGGGCCGCGCCGTCGACTACTTCTTCCGGCCGGTCAACGCGCGCAACAACATCAAGGGCTGGGCGGTGGCGCAGTATCTCGTCGCCAACGCCGACCGCCTCGACATCGAGACCGTCATCTTCGACGACCGCATCTGGACCAAGCTCCGCTCCGCCGCCGGCTGGCGCGACTACGACCTCCCGCCCCGCAAGGGCGACATGTCGATCCTCGAGCACCGCGACCACGTCCACGTCGACGTCGCCGACTGACAGCCGAGACGTCACTCCCGCTGGCCGAGTTGGCAATCCAATGCCCACTCGGCCGACGCAAGTGACGTCTCGGCGGGGTCTATTCGGTCAAACGGGAGACCGCGGCGTCGACGCGCTCGTCGGTGGCGGTGAAGGCGATCCGGACGTGGGAGCGGCCGGCGCGGCCGTAGAAGGCGCCGGGGGCGGCGAGGATGCCGCGCTCGGCGAGCCAGTCGACGGTGGTCCAGCAGTCCTCGTCACGAGACGACCAGAGGTAGAGCGATGCCTCGGAGTGATCGATGCGGAAGCCGGCCGACTCCAGCGCGGCCTTGAGCTTGGTGCGCCGGGCGGCGTAGCGGGCGTGCTGCTCCTTGGCGTGCTGGTCGTCGCTCAGCGCGGTCACCATGGCGACCTGCTGGGGGCCGGGCATCTGCAGGCCGAGATTCTTGCGGACCGCGAGGACCTCACCGAGGACGGCGGCGTCTCCGGCGACGAAGGCACAGCGGTAGCCCGCGAGATTGGAGCGCTTGGAGAGCGAGTGGACGGCGAGGATGCCCTCGTACGTGCCGCCGCAGACATCGGGATGCAGCACCGAGACCGGCTCGGCCTCCCAGGCGCACTCGATGTAGCACTCGTCCGAGATCAGCAGCGTGCCGCGCTCGCGGGCCCACTCGACCGTCTTGCGCAGGTGCTCCACCGGGAGCACCCGCCCGCTCGGGTTGGAAGGCGAGTTGATCCACAGGATCTTCGGCGCCCTGGGCCCCAGCGCGACCAGCGAGTCGGTGGCGACGGTGTCGGCACCGACGAGAGCCGCCGAGACCTCGTAGGTCGGGTAGGCCAGCTCCGGGTAGGCGACGAGGTCGCCCTGCCCGACGCCGAGGTGCAGCGGCAGCGATCCGATCAGCTCCTTGGAGCCGATCACCGGCAGCACGTTGTCCAGCCCGAGGCCGTCGACCCCGTGGTTGCGCGCGAGCCAGTCGATCGCGGCCTGACGCACCGCGGGCGTACCGATCGTCGTCGGGTAGCCCGGGGAGTCAGCGGCCCCCCGCAGAGCGTTCTGCACGACCTGCGGGGTCGAGTCCACCGGGGTCCCGACCGAGAGGTCGACCAGGCCACCGTCGTGCGCGGACGCCTTCTCCTTGAACGAGGCGAGCTTGTCCCAGGGGAAGTCAGGCAGCCGTTGCGAGACCGGGACCGAGGCCGCGTACGGGGTCGGCATCAGTCCTGGTTCTGCGGGGGCAGCGCGGCGACGAACGGGTGGTCCTTGTCGATCTCACCCATGCGAGCGGCACCACCGGGCGAGCCGAGGTCGTCGAAGAACTTGACGTTGGCGTCGTAGTACTCCTTCCACTCCTCGGGGGTGTCGTCCTCGTAGAAGATCGCCTCGGGCGGGCACACCGGCTCGCAGGCGCCGCAGTCGACACACTCGTCGGGGTGGATGTAGAGCATCCGCTTGCCCTCGTAGATGCAGTCCACCGGACATTCGTCGACGCAAGCCTTGTCCTTCACGTCAACACAGGGCTGGGCGATGACGTACGTCATTCGGGGCTCCTCCAAGCGGTTTCACGAAAGTCAGAGGGGCGCGACTGGCCCTTCCGAGGACAGCCTAGTATCCCCACGTGCCTGCTCATCTCCTGGGACCACATGTCGTCGGCAAGCGGATCGTCGTCCGCCGCCTCGTGCCCGGTCAGACCGGGCCCACCGGCGGCCCCGCCTTCACCGACATCCTCGGCGTCTGTACGTCCTGGGCCGACGGCACCGCGGTCATCGAGCGTGAATCCGGGGAGCAGGTGAGGGTTCCGATCGCCGAGATCGTCTCCGGGAAGCCGGTGCCACCGCGTCCGAACGTACGCCTGCGGATCGGCGTACGCGAGGCCGAGCTGCTCAGCGCCGCGATCTTCCCCGGCACCACCTCCGAGGCCTTGGGCGAGTGGGTGCTCTTCGACCACGAGGTCTCGGTCCGTCGGCGGCCCAACTCGGCGCTGGCGATCGGTGACCCCGGCATCGAACCGACGGCGGCGCTCGACAGGGTCGAGAGCTACTACCGGAGCCGCCACAAGCACCCCCGGGTGAAGGTCGAGGTCGGGTCCGCGGCCGAGGAGGCCGTGGTCGAGCGCGGCTGGGTCGAGGACGTCACCGTCGAGTTCCTGCTCGCCGGGCTCGCCGCCACCCGGCGCCTGCTGCCTCCGCCCGTCGAGGACGCCCGCGTCGACCTACAGGCAGTCGACCTACAGGCGAACGACGCGCAGGTGCTGATCAACCTCGGCGACACCGCGCGGATCATGGGCACGATGAAGAACGACTGGCTGGCCATCCATGACCTCGAGGTCGCCGAACCACACCGTCGCCAAGGGATCGCCACCAAGGCCCTCGCCACCCTGCTGGAGTGGGGCGCCGAGCGTGGTGCCCGCGCCGCCTGGCTGCACGTGGAGACCGACAACGATGCCGGCCATGCCCTCTACGAAGGCCTCGGATTCACCGAGCACCACCGCTGTCGCTACTACTCCTCGCCCACTCCGTAGCAGAGCCGTCCGACGCCACCCGGCTCGAGGCGCGGTGGTTGGGACCAGTTCTGGCTCTCCGACACCCCCGACGTGATCGGCTCGGCGACCTGGGGCAGCTCGGGGACCCGGATCGTCACCTGGGTTCGGTTCCGGGATCTGGCGACCGGCACCGAGTTCCTGCACGTCAACTCCCACTTCGACCACCAGTCCGAGAACGCACGGGTCCGGAGCGCCGAGGTCGTCCGCTCTCTCATCGCCGACACCGGGCTCCCCGCCGTGTTCACCGCAGACTGCAATGCCATCGCCGAGGCCTCGGCTCCCTATACGAGGCTGGTGACCGACGGCGGGCCCGTCGACACCAGCCTCGCGGGCACCCAGCTGACCCCGCAGGTCGGCACCTTCCCCAACCACGGCACCCCGAACCCGGCCGGAACCCGCATCGACTGGGTCCTCACGACACCCGACATCACCGTGAGGTCGGCCGCGATCAACACCTGGACCAAGGACGGTCGCTGGCCCAGCGACCACACCCCGGTCCAGGCGCTCGTCCGCCTACCCTGACAACAGGTCCCACAGGTTCCCGAAGGGGTCACGAAAGACCTGGAGGGTGCCGTAGGACTCCTCTCGCACCGGCCCGACGAGCTCGATCCCGGCGGCGACCAGCCTCTCGTACGCCGCCGGGAAGTCGTCCACCCGCAGGAAGAACGTCACTCGGCCGCCGGTCTGGTCGCCGACCCTCGCGGTCTGCGCCGGGCCGTCGGCCCGGGCGAGCAGGAAGCCGGTGCCGCCGCCCGGCGGACGCACGACCACCCATCGTTTCGGGCGCCCGTCGTTGGTGGTCGACGGGGCGTCCTCGGTGACCTCGAAGCCGAGCACGTCGCGGAAGAACTCCACCGCCTCGTCGTAGTCGGGAACGACGATCGTGACCAGGTCCAGGTGCATGGGTGAACGGTAGGCCCGGACGGGTGGTCAGCAGGTCTTCAGGGCTGGGGTCGCGGGGCCTTCGCGAGTGAGCGCGTCGAGGGTGAGCTTGATGGCGGAGGCGCTCATCGGGATGAGCAGGTGCTCGGAGAGGTCGAGCGCGCAGGCGTCCTGGATGCGTACGTTGGTGGTGTTCGGGCCCTCGGCGAGGAACCCGGAGGTGTAGGGCACGACCACCTCGTCGGTGGCGGTGACGATCTGGGTGTAGGAGATGTCGCCCGGGGTCTCGTCGTCCGCGTTCAGGTCGGCGAGGAACTGCGAGCCGGCGGTCTGCTGAGCGCATGACACGCAGAGTCCGGTGGCCTCGGTCGCGCCCCCGTCCATCAGGATCGAGGTGCCGTGGTTGGACGGCGCCAGGCCGACGAGGTCCTCGACGTAGGCGGCTCCACCGAGGTTCTTGATGTAGTAGCGCGGCATCATCCCGCCCTGGGAGTGACCGACGAGCGAGACCTTCTCGGCGTCGGTGACCTCGCGCACGCGCTCGATGAACTCACCGAGGTGGGCGGCCGAGTCTCGGATGTCGCCGGTGGCCCGGTTGCCGTAGTCGAGGGAGTAGACGCAGAACCCGGCCCGCTTCATGGCCAGCGAGATCGGGTCCAGCAGCGAACGACGGTCGCCGAAGGTGCCGTGCACCAGGATCACCGGCGTCGGGCGCTCAGCCGCGGGCGCGCAGGCCCAGTCGTTGGCGCCGACGGGATCACCGAGAGGCGAGCCCGGCAGCGGGATCCCGCTCCGGCTCGTCCCCTCAGCGGAGGCGGAGACCGGGACGAGGACGAGTGCGACGGCGGCGAGAATGCTCAGCAGGAACGGGCGCATGACAATGTCAACGAACTGATGTGACCCACG
The DNA here is from genome assembly GCF_040613495.1 of Nocardioides sp. NPDC006273. Classification (NCBI taxonomy): domain Bacteria; kingdom Bacillati; phylum Actinomycetota; class Actinomycetes; order Propionibacteriales; family Nocardioidaceae; genus Nocardioides; species Nocardioides sp. NPDC006273. Next base: position 26,525 of record NZ_JBEXSD010000042.1, read on the forward strand.
TCACGAGGAAAACTCGTTGGCTACCGGCTCGTGGCGACATCTACGATCGTGAGCGGCACCGCCGAGGAGTGACGACCCTCAGCCAATGGCAGGGAGGCGCCCGCGCGTACGGCGGATCGACGAGAGGCTGATGACACATCAGCGAAGGTGTGGTGGCACCGCGACCTAGCCCCCGCCCACACCTCCAGGGCCTCGCCACCTGGAGGAAAAGATGAAATCGATGGACCGTACGCTGACCGGCCACCTTCCCGCCGTCACGCCGGGCGAGACCGTTCGACTCTGCGGGCACGTGCACCGGCGCCGCGAGCTCGCCGCCGTCACCTTTCTCGTGCTGCGTGACCGCAGCGGCCTGGCACAGGTGGTGATCAAGCCCGCCGACGGGCAGGAGGTCCCTCCCGAGGAGACTCCGGTCGAGGTGGTCGGCATCGCCACCGCCAGCTCACAGGCGCCGGGAGGGGTCGAGGTCACCTCACCTGTGGTCACGGCGCTCTCCGCGCCGGCACGCACCGCGCCGGTCGAGCTGTGGCGACCAGAGCTCGCGGCCGGGTTGCCGACGCTCCTCGACCACGCGCCGGTGACCTGGCGTCACCCGGCTGTCCGGGCACGTTGGGAGATCGCCGCCGCATCCTTGCGCGGCTTCCGGACGACGCTCGACTCCGCGGGGTTCACCGAGGTCCACTCCCCCAAGATCGTGGAGTCGGCGACCGAGTCCGGAGCGAACGTCTTCGAGATCGACTACTTCGGCCGGCCCGCCTACCTCGCCCAGTCACCGCAGTTCTACAAGCAGCAGCTGGTCGGCATCTTCGAGCGGGTCTACGAGATCGGACCGGTCTTCCGCGCCGAGCCGCACGACACGGTGCGACACCTCGCTGAGTACGTCAGCCTCGACGTCGAGCTCGGCTTCGTCCGCGACCACCGCGACGTGCTCTCGGTGCTCCGCGAGGTCATCGCCGGCATGCGTGCGGGGATCAAGACCCATGCCGCCGGCGCCGTAGAGCGGCTCGGGCTCGACCTGCCGGTCGTGCCCGAGGAGATCCCGGTCATCCACTTCGCCGAGGCGCTGAAGCTGGTCGGGGCGCCCGCGGACGAGCCCGACCTCGCTCCCGAGCACGAGCGCGCGCTCGGGGCGTGGGCACAGCAGACCCACGGCTCCGACTTCCTGGCCGTGGAGGGCTACCCGATGCGGAAGCGGCCGTTCTACACCCACCCCTGGTCTCGACAGGCTCGACCACCAGGGGACGGGAGCAACAGCTTCGACCTACTCTTCCGTGGCCTGGAGCTGGTCACCGGCGGGCAACGCCTGCACCGGCTCACCGACTACGAGGAGGCGCTCCGGGCGCGCGGCGAGGAGCCGCCTGCGTACGCCCCGTACCTGCAGGCCTTCGCCCACGGGATGCCGCCCCACGGCGGCTTCGCGCTGGGTCTGGAGCGCTGGGTGGCGCGGCTCGTCGGGGCCACCAACATCCGCGAGGTCACGCTGTTCCCGCGGGACCTGCACCGCTTGTCCCCCTGACAGCTCGTGCCGAGTCGGCTCATCCTGACGAAAACCGACGCCGAGTCGGCGCGTTGGAACGCGCCGACTCGGCGAGAATTTCGGTCAGAACCGGCCGACTCGGCTCAGTTGGGGTCGGCGGGCGGCGGCTTCTCCGCCTCGTCGGTGCACTCGACCTCGTCCTGCGGGTTGTAGACGGTCTTGAAGGTCTCGGTGTCGACCTTCGAGCTCGTGCCGGGTTTGTAGAAGTCGCGCCAGACGTTGATCGAGAAGCCCTTGGCGCCGACGGTGTTCTCGCAGTTGCCGTCGGTGATCTTCCGCTTGCCCGGAGTCTTGAAGTCGTAGCGCTCACCGGTGCGGGTCTTGATGTCCCAGATCTTGGTGGACCACATCTCGACGGTCACCGAGCCCTGGCTGCTGCCACCGGCGGGGTTGACCCAGGAGCGGATCAGCACGCCGTACTTGGTGTTGTTCTTGAACTTCAGGTCCAGCGAGGGCCAGGCGACGGTGGCCTCTCGACCGATCGGGTAGCGACTGATGTAGAGGGAGTGCGCCTTGTGCTCGACGTCTTGGAGCCCTGCGAAGAACATCGCGTTGAACGTGGTCGTCGCCATCTGCGAGACACCGCCGCCGTAGTCCTCACGGAAGATCCCGTTCTGGATCATCCAGCCCTTGGTGAACCCGTTTCCGGCCGTACGCTCGCCGACGATGCCGTTCATCGAGAAGGTGTCGCCCGGTGCGAGCACGGTGCCGTTGATCAGCTCGGCGGCGCGGCCGATGTTGACGTTGCGGTATTCGGCGTAGGGGAAGTTGGTGGTGAAGGAGGAGACCTTCTCCTTGATGCCCCAGGCCTTGGCCTCTTCGGTGGTGACCTTGGGCTTGGCGACCTTCGACTTCACCTCGACGGTGCGCTCACCCTTGGGCGCGGTGACGACGTCGAGGAAGACGGCCTCCAGGTCCTTCTGGTTGAAGGTGACGCCGGGCTTGGCGGGCACCACCTTCGGGGTGCCGTTGACCATCTCGACCGTCGCGTCGACCGGCTTCGCGGCATCGTCCGCGAGGGACTTCTTCAGCACCTTCTTCAGCTTGCTGGGCGCGACCGAAGCCTGCAGCTCGCCGTCCTTGGGGTCGAAGCGGATCGCGTCACCGAACTCCTTCGGGGACAGCTGCACCGGAGTCTTCTCGAACTTCAGCGTGATCGGGCCGGAGACCGCCGGGGTCGCGACCTTGTCGACGGCCTCCTTGACGTCGGTCTCGTCGACGTCCGGGGTCAGCTCCTCGAGGGGGACATCGGCCTTGCGGTCGCCTTCTACGAGCAGCTGACCGGCGAGTGCGCTCTGGAGCGCTTCGTCGCTGACTCCCTCACCGGCGACCGGCTGGGTGGTCTTGATCTTGCCGCGCTTGATGACGACGTCGCCGTCCTTGAAGGGGGTCCCGGCGCGCTTGTTCACCTTGGCCGCGACCTTGGCGATCAGCTTGTCGTCGGCCTTGATGACGGGCTCGATCTCGCCGCCTCCGGTGAAGTGCTTCCACAGCTTCACCGGGTTCCAGCTGCGCGAGGCGTCGGCCTTCGCGATCGTCGCCTCGGCATCGAAGCTCAGACCCGCCTCGGCTGGGTTGACCTCGGTCTTGCTGTCACCGGCGGACACGTCGATCGGCTGGCTGTGGGCAGGCGCGAACTTCTGGTCCAGCAGTGGCGTCGCCTCGGCGGCCGTCATTCCACCCACGTCCACGCCGGCCACCGTGGTGCCGTCGGGGATCTTCTCCCCGGCGACGGCGTACGCGGCGGCCCAGCCGGCGAAGGCCAGGATGGCGACGCCACCGGCGACGGCGACCGCGATCTTGGCCCCGGTGCCGAGCGGCTTGCTCTCGGCCGCGACCGGCTGCGCATAGTCCGGCTGCGCATAGTCCGGATGCGCGTAGCCGGGCTGCGCGTAATCTGGCTGGGCATAGCCGGGCTGGGCATCGCCGGGCTGCGCGTAGGGCTGGTAGGCGGAGTGGTCGCCCTCGTCCTGCGCGGGGTCGCGCACCACGAACGGGCCGACGCCGATCACGGTCTCCTCGAGCGGCTCGTCGAAGTCCGGGCTCGCGTCGGCCGGAGGGTAGAACGCCATCTCGGTCTCCGCGTCGTCAGCCAGGTCGGGCGCAGCGGCAACCACGTCCGGCTCAGGAGCGAACTCGCGGTTCTTCGAGACGAACAGGTAGTTGTCGTCCTCCGGCAGTGGCGCACGCTTCGGCAGCTCTGAGCGCAGCATCGTGCTGCGCAGCAGGGTCTCCTCGGCGGGATCCTCGTCGAAGTCAACGGGTGAGACTGCCTCGGCGGAGACGAGCCGGGTCGCGCCGTCGGGCTCGTCGGGCACATTTGCGACCGGCTTGGCGCCTGCGGACTCGGCAACGCGAGCGTCGATCTCGATCTGCGGGATCATGATCGTCTCGACGGCGGCATCGTCCGCGCCAGCTTGGCTGGCGTTGGACCCGGCCGCGTCAGTTTGCATCGCAGGCTCGGGGGCCTTGGAGGCCTCACGCTCAGTGGACATGCGGCAGAGCCTAGGACCTATACCCCCCTGGGCCGAACCCGTAGCCCATCTTGGGACGTTCGTCACTTGTCGGGCTGGGCGCGATCGACCCGCGAAGTGGCCCTTGACACAGTCGCCGTCGCCACCACGATCATCAGCACGGCCCAGAAGATCATCAGGTATCCCGCGAGGTCGCCCGCGACGGCGTACCCGCCCGCCGGCCGCGGCGTCGCGGCCAACGCGACCACGATCCCCCAGACCGCGGCGTACGCCACCCGCGCGACTCCACGTGGGAGGGCGAGCAACGTCGCCGAGGACGCGGCCACAGCGAGCAGCAGGCCCCACCACCACGGGTGGACCGCGACCGCCGCGACCCCGACGAGGAGACCGGTCAGGAGACCGGCCCCACAGCGAGCCAGCCCGCCGAGCGGTCTCACAACCCGGCGAAGAGATCGGTCAGACCGGTGCCCTCGAGGTGCCCCTTGGCGATCCGGAAGTGCTCCTGGGACCACGCGGTCGTACCGAGGCTGTTGGTCATCGCGAACATGCCCTGCTCCATGTCCATCTGAGTGGGATAGGCACGCATCGCGGCGACCTTCTGGTCGGCGTACGTGGTGCCGTCGATCGCGGCGGCGATGTCGACATCGGGCGTGGCCATCGGCAGCGGCCCCTCGGGGTCCATCCCGCCGAGCGCATCCCCGTCGCCGGCGTCCCGGGCAGCACGCAGACCCTCACGGATCCAGCTCTCCGCGATCGCGGTCCAGAAGACCCGGTCGATCTCGTGGGCCTCGCCAAGCTCCTTCTTGTAGGTCGGGACGGCGGCGAGGTGGGCAGCGTACGTCGCGACCCGGTGCGCCTGGATGTGGTCCGGGTGGCCGTAGTTGCCGAACTCGTCGTAGGTGACCAGCACCTGGGGACGCACCTCGCGGATGATCGTGACGAGATGGTCGGCGGCTTCGTTGAGATCGGCGTACCAGAAGGCGTTCTCCCGGGCGTCGGGATCCGGCAGCGCATGGGTGCGGTCCTCGCTCCAGGTCATCCCGGAGTCGCGGTAGTTGCCGAAGCCACCCAGCCAGCGGTGGTCCACCTCGCTGCCATCGGGCGCCTTCAGCGCCGCCATCGCGTTCTCGATCTCGCCGCGGCGGTGCTCGCCCAGACCGTCCTCCTGATCGGCGGCGAGGTGGGCCAGCCCGGGCACCAGGATCTCGCCCATCTCTCCTGCCGTGCAGGTCACCAGGGTGACGCGGGCGCCCTCGGCGAGATACTTCGCCATCGTCGCCCCAGTCGCGATCGTCTCGTCGTCGGGGTGGGCATGAACGAGCAGGAGGCTCTTCTGAGAAGTCACGTGCTCGATCTTAGAAGTCGCCCAAGTCAGGTCGCTTGATTCTCTTTGGATTGTCGGGGAGGTCGACGGGCTCGGGGGCGATCGAGTCGTCCGGCGGGTCCTCGGGGATGTCGAGCCAGCCGTCGTGCTCGTCCACCAGCAGCTCCAAGACCAGCTCGGGGGCGTCGGTCTCCACCGACCACGGGTGGTCCTCGTCGTCATCCTCGCCCTGGTAGCGCTCCCGGCTGATCCGGGCCGTCCAGCCCTCGTGCTCCAGCGTCGCCGCGGCGGCCCGGGCGTCCTCCTCCTCGAAGAAGATGCCGCGCAGAGTGGGCCCATCGGGCACGCCGAGTACGTGACGGAGCGCATCGAGGAACGGGCGGTCGGGCTCGAGCCAGTCGACCGAGTCGAGGTCCTCGGCCGCCAGCCAGAGGATCTGGTCGTGCTCGCGCGGTCTCGGCTCACCGGCCACGACCCGGGCGGTCGCGGCGATCAGGCGGGCCCCGGTGGTCGAGCCTGTCGAGACCCCGATGGCCGACTCCCCCTCCATCCAGTCGAGCACCTCGATTAGGCAGCCGAGCTCCTCACCGATCTCTCGGACGAGGGCCGCTTCGGGCGTCTCCCCGTCCTCGACCTTGCCGCCGGGGAGCTCCCAGCGTCCGGCGGCCTCGGGCGGGGACGTACGCCTCGCGGCCAGCACCTGCTTGCCGTCGGCGCTGAGGATCGCCGCGGCCACTACGGTCTTGGGGCTGTTCACGTGTGAGATTCTTCCCTAGACGCCCGGAAAGCATGGTCTCTTGGGTACGCTCCAACGCCGTGCCTCACCCTCTGCTGCTCTTCACCCGCCCGCTCCTACCCCGGGGCCGACCATGAGCGGTCAGCAGTGGCCCCCGCGGCGCCCCGGCGAGCCGCGCTCGCCCTACCGAGGTCAGCAGCCCTACCCGGGCCCCCGGGAGCCCCACCAACCACAGGCACCGCCAGGGCGGCCCCGACAGCCGTACCCCGGTCAGCAACCGCATCCCGGTCAGCAGCGGCCCCATCCGGACGGGCAGCGCTACCCCGAGCAACGGCCCTACCCACCGGAGCAGCGGCCCTATGGCGAGGAGCCTTATCCGGAGCCTTATCCGGAGCAGCCTTATCCGGAGCAGCCTTACCCCGCGCAGCACTATCCGGAACAGCCCTACCCCGAGCAGCCTTACCCGGGGCAGCCTTACCCGGGCCAGCCTTACCCGGGCCAGCAGCCCCCGGCGTACCACCAGGGCCCCGGTCGTGGCCGGTTCGACCCCGAGCCGCCGAAGAAGCGGCGCTGGCCGAAGGTCCTCGTCGGCCTGCTGGTGCTCGCATTGGTCGGAGTCGGTGGCTACGGGGCGTACGACTTCTATGAGCAGATGCAGAGGTGGAAGCAGACCGCGACCGACGACATGAACGGCGTCGGCAGCGACCTGTCGGTGGCCGTCGCGTCGCTGCGCAGCGTCGGTTGGGAGGTCACCGCCGCGGACATCGGGACCTGGCTGGAACAGCCGGGTGCCTACGGCGACGGTCTGAGCATGCGTACGCTGCAGGCCGATGAGGCGACCGGGGGCTTCACCGTCGCGGGCTATCGGACCTGGCAGGACACCTACGCCAAGCGCGACCACACCACCGTCGTGTGCGCGGACATCACCCTCGGGGCGGGGACCAAGAAGCCGCTCAACGAGACCATCACCGCCTGTCCCGACGACGTCCCGGAGACGGCGCCGGACGCCGGCCAGGCCGACGCGGAGTCCGGCGGGGTCACCGGTCACCTCGCCGAGCTGGCCGTGGAGGCGTCCGAGCAGCGCGCCGCCGGTGCGACCGAGGGCAAGATCCTCGAGGTCGCGGCACCGACGAGGCCCGTCGGCAACGTACGCGCCGACTCGACCGCGCTGGTGTGCTCGCCGGGGACGAAGGACTTGGGCGAGGGCGAGGGCTATGACCAGGGCAAGCTGATCCCGGTCCGGCTCTGCGCGGTCGAGGGGCTACCCAACACGGGCACCGAGAGCACCAAGGGCGACCCCTACTTCATCGACGGCGCCGACGGCCTGACCATCGTCAACGCACGCATCTCCGGGGCCGCGGCGGCGCTGGTCGACAAGGCCGAGAAGCAGGGCGTCGACCTGGTCGCGAGCAGCTCGTTCCGGACGATGAAGAAGCAGAAGGCGCTGTGCAAGGAGGACGCCACCGGCGGCTGCCCCACCGGCGACTACACGCTGACCGCACAGCCCGGCCACTCGTCCCACCAGCTCGGGATCGCCATCGACTTCGAGGAGCCCAGCGTGACCGGTGGCAAGACCTGCGGGACACGGGCCTCCGAGCCGAGCAGCGAGGTGTGGTCGTTCCTCAACAAGACGGCGCTGGCCTTCGGACTGAAGCAGTACTCGGTCGAGGCCTGGCACTGGGACGCCTACGGCGGGAAGGACCGCTGCGCGCCGATGTGATCGCCCGGTGTGAACCGTCAGGCGCGCGGCAGACGCGCCAGCTGCCGTGCCTGCGCGACCAGCGTGCCGGCGGAGTCCCACACCTCGCAGTCCTCCTCGAACATGCCGCCCGAGAGGTTGCGGGAGAAGTGGGTGACCTTGAGCCAGCCCGGTGCCGGCTTGTGGCGGATGTGGCAGGTGAGCTCGAGGGTCGGCGCCCAGCCCGGGAGCTCCAGACCGAAGGTCACCGGCGGGAGCGCGTCGAGCACCTGCAGCAGCGAGAGCGGGTCGGGCTCGCGGTCGTGGTGCCGGAACCAGCCGGTGAAGACGGCCTCGCCGCTCGGCTTCGCGCCGCCCCAGAGGAACTGCTCCTTCGGCACGCAGAGCTCGTAGCGGTCCAGCATCGGCACGAACTCCTTCACCTGCTCGGGCGCGGTGGTCGAGGAGAGGCACTCCTCGAGCGGCGGCAGCTCCGGCTCGGTCGCGGTGACCCGCTCGAAGCCGCTGCTCTTGGCGTGGAGGCCGTCCAGGTCCGCGTACGTCGCCGTGGTGGTGATCCGCAGCTCGTCACCCTGCCACAGCTCGGCGGTCGCGATGGCCAGCGAACCCTTGTCGCGCTTGGTCTCGATGCGGACCTCCGCCGGTCCCGGAGTGCTCGCGCCGGCGTAGAAGGCGCTCAGCACGATCGGGTCCGGATGACGCGGCAGGTGGGCCCGCAGCGCGTTGCCGATGACCGCGAGCAGGTAGCCGCCGTTGACCCCGCCGCCGACCACCCAGCCGGGAGCGAGCTCGGCTGCGTACGTCTTCTCGTCGGTCCTGCGGATCTCGATGTCCCGGTCGAACTCGGAAACCTGCGCGCTCTCAGCCATGGGAGAAATCTAGATCGGGACTCGATGTGGTGGACGATGGGGGCATGGGCGAGCCAGAGTCGAAACCAGGGTCGAGGCCAGAGTCGAATGCGGAAGACCCCCGTCACCCGCGCTGGGTCTACGGCCACGGCGACGAGCCGGATCCTCGGTTCACGCTGGCCAACGAGCGTACGTTCCTGGCCTGGGCGCGCACGGTGCTCGGCCTGCTTGCCGGGGCGGTCGCGCTGCACTCGTTCCAGGTGCCCACCAACGAGGTCGTACGCGACGGGCTGATCGTGGCGCTGGTCCTCACCGCGATCCTGTGCACGATCCTCGCGATGGCCCGTTGGGCACGGGTCGAGCGTGCGATGCGGGAGCACCGCCCCCTTCCCGCCTTCACCGCAGGGTTCGTACTGGCCGGGGCGCTGCTGCTGGTCGGCGTGCTGCTCGGCGTCTCGCTCGTCCTCTGACCCACCGGCCGGCTCCGCCTGGCCCGTCGATCGCGCGCCCGTCATGCTCGGCAGGGCAGACTTCGCCCTATGACCCAGCTCAAGCCGGTCCCACACGGGCTGCTGCAGGCCTTCCGGGCGTACGAGAGCGCGTTGATGTCGGACGACGTCGCCGCTCTGGACGCGCTCTTCGCCGACTCACCGACCACGCTGCGCGGCGACGCGGCCGGGCTGCTCGTCGGGCACGAGCAGATCTCCGCCTTCCGCGCGGCGCGGGGCGGCGCGCCGAGACGGCGCATCGTGCAGACCCACGTCCAGGTGATCGACGAGGACCACGCCCTCATCGTCGCCGTCACGGAGCTCGACCGCGGTGGCCGCGGGCTGCAGACGCAGCTGTGGGCGCGGGACCCGGTGCGGATCGAGTACGCCGGCTGGCAGGTCACCGCGGCGCACGTCTCGGCGCCCGAGCCGGCCTTCGACAGCCGGATCTGGCGCATCGTCGGCGACCCGCTGATCTCCTCGCACACCGCCGACGGGGCGCTCTCGGGCGAGACCGTGGCGGTCAAGGACCTCTACGCGGTCGCCGGCTTCGCGGTCGGCGCCGGGAGCCCGGCGTGGCTGGAGCAGGCCCCGGTGGCCGACTCGCACTCCGCCGTCGTCGCCTCCCTGCTGGACGCCGGAGCATCGGTCCGCGGGATCGCGCGCACCGAGGAGTTCGCCTACTCGCTGTCGGGGCTCAACGCCCACTACGGGGCACCGCCGAACCCGAAGGCTCCCGGCCGGATCCCCGGGGGCTCCTCGTCGGGGTCGGCGACCGCGGTCGCGCTCGGCCAGGCCTCGATCGGGCTCGGGACCGACACCGGCGGCTCGATCCGGGTGCCGGCCGCCTACCAGGGCCTCTACGGGATCCGTACGACCCACGGGGCCGTCTCGCGTGAGGGGCTGCACCCGCTCGCCAAGGCCTTCGACACCGTCGGGTGGATGACGCGTTCCGCATTCCTGCTGCAGGCGGTGGGGGACGTACTGCTGCCGGAGTCGCCGGTGGGCGCCGTGGACGAGATCCAGCTTCTGCCATCGCTGGTCGGGCTCGCCGACGACGACGTCGCCACCGCTGTGCGCGACGCGCTGCCCGACGCCAAGCCGCTGGCCTGGGCGCCGTCGCTGGACGAGTGGTGCCAAGCCTTCGTCACCGGGCAGGCCTACCAGGCCTGGCAGGCTCACGGAGCCTGGCTCGAGACTCGGCTGGACACCCTCGGTGAGGCTGTGCGCGGGCGGTTCGAGATGGCTCGGGCCGTGACCCGGGAGCAGGCCGCGGAAGCGCGCGCCGTGCTCGCGCAGGCCCGTGCGGAGATCCTCGACGTCGTCGGCGACCGCGTTCTCGCCTTCCCCAGCGCCTCGTCGGTGGCACCGACCGTGGCGGAGGCGGCCGAGGTCCGCGACGACACCTTGCGGCTCACCTGCATCGCCGGGATCGCCGGCCTCCCGGCCGTCTCGATCCCCGTCCGCACCCCGACCGGGCTCCCCGCCGGTCTGTGTTTGATCGCCGCCCCCGGTCGCGACCGCGACCTGCTCGCCGTCGCTGCCGGCTTCTGACCCCTGTCACATCGGAAACGAGCTCCCTTCGAGGGGTTCGGGGGCTGGCCGATCAGGTCGTACGGCGCAGCAACGGCGGATGCAGGTGCTCGGCGGAGCCCCGTCGGAAGAGCTGAGCCGGGCGACCCCCGTCGCGGGTCGTCGTACTGCCCGTCGGCTCGAGGAAAGCCTCGGTCTTGGTGACCTTGCGATGGAAGTTGCGCGGGTCCAGACGCTCACCCCAGACGATCTCGTAGACCCGGCGCAGCTCGGCGACGGTGAACTCCACGGCGCAGAAGGCCGCGCCCAGGGGCGAGTACTCGAGCTTGGAGCGAGCACGCTCGACACCGTCGCGGAGGATCGCGGCATGGTCGAAGGCCAGACCGTCGGCCGAACCGTCGGCCAGCAGCGAGTCGACCCGACACCACTGCGCGTCCGTCGCGTCCGATCCCGCGGCAGGCACCGGAAGGTCCGGCGCCAGCGCGAGATAGGCGACCGTCACGACCCGAGCCCGTGGGTCCCGCCCCGGAGCCCCGTACGTCGCCAGCTGCTCGACGTGCACGCTCCCCAGCCGCATGCCGGTCTCCTCGGCGAGCTCGCGCGCTGCCGCCTCCTCGAGGCCCTCGTCATCGTGGACGAACCCTCCAGGAAGCGCCCAGGCGCCTCGATAGGGCTCGAGGCCGCGGCGTACGACCAGGGCGCAGAGCGCCTCGTCACGGACGGTGAGCACAACGAGATCGACGCTCACCGCGAACTTGGGGCACTCCACGTGGCAGACCCTAGATGATCGAGCGGCGCACCCGAGTCATCCCTCGGCGATCGCCCCCGCGGCGACGGCGAGATCCGCCACACCGGCGGCGAGCTCGTCCGGTCGATCGGTGGCCAGGTCCAGGTGGAAGCCGAACAGCGACGAGTCGACGAGCGTGACGATCCGGCCCGCACGCTCGGTGGGTGCGCCACAGCCGGTGATGTATTCACGGAGCGCGGCGTACCACAGCTCGTTGGTCTCTCGGACGACCGAGCGGTAGGGCTCCATCCCGATCAACCCGGTCGCGGCCGCCTGCAGGTAGATCTGCAGGCAGCTGTGCAGCGGGTCGGTGCGGTAGGCCCGCCACAGCGCCTCGACCCCGGCGCGTACGCCGTCGGCCGGCTCCAGCGCTCCGACCGCCGCCACGGAGAGCTCGTTGGTGCGCGCCACCACGGCGGCGACCAGCTCGTCGCGGCCACCGAAGTGGTAGATCAGCATCCGGTCACTGGTGCCGATCGCGGCCGCCAGCGGACGCAGGGTCAGCCCGATCAGCCCGTGCTCGAGCACGTGCGCGACGACCTGCTCGAGGAGCTCCTCCTTGCGATCCATGGAAAGCATTATGCCCAACCATGTAGCGACTGCTACATTTCTCAGAGATGTAGCGGTCGCTACACACGTCTGAGGAGGCCCCGTAGATGTACGCCGCCACGCTGCTCGTCGTCGCGATCGCGATCGAGGTCGTCAGCACCGCACTGCTCCCTCGAACCGAAGGTTTTCGCAACCTCGGCTGGTCGATCGCCGTCCTGGCCGGCTACGGCACCTCGATCTGGCTGCTGTCGCTCGTCGTGGAGCGGATGCCGGTCTCGGTGGCGTACGCCATCTGGTCAGGCCTCGGCACCGCCCTGGTCGCGGGCATCGGCGTGATGTTCCTCGGGGAGCACCTCACCGCCGCCAAAGCCGGCTTCCTGGCGATGATCGTCGTCGGCGTGGTCGGGCTGAACCTCTCCGGCGCTCACTGAAGCTCGACCACCGGGGAGAGTCAGATCGCGGCGGCCGCGGCCCGTCCTGCCGTACGCCCCGAGAACAGGCAGCCGCCGAGGAAGGTTCCCTCGAGCGCGTTGTAGCCCATCATCCCGCCCCCGCCGAAGCCGGAGACCTCGCCGGCCGCGTAGAGCCCGGGCAGCGGGGTGCCGGCCGACGTCAGGCAGCGGCCGGACAGGTCCGTCTCGAGCCCACCGAGGGTCTTGCGGGAGAGGATGTGCAGCTTGACCGCGATCAGCGGACCGGCCTCAGGGTCGAGGATCCGGTGCGGCTTGGCGGTGCGCTGCAGCTTGTCGCCGCGGTAGTGTCGAGCGGCGTACAGCGCGGTGACCTGGGCGTCCTTGGTGAAGTTGTTGGCGATCTCGCGGTCGCGGGCCTCGATGATCCGGCGCAGCTCGCCCTCGTTGATCTGCGGACCGGCCGGGTCCTTCTCGGCGAGGCCGTTCATGCCGTGGACGAGCGCAGTGAGGTTCTCGGCGACCACGAAGTCCTCGCCGTGCTCCATGAAGCTCTTCACCGGACCGGGCCCCTTGCGCGCGCGCTCAGCGAGAAGCTTGAAGTCCTTGCCGGTCAGGTCGGGGTTCTGCTCGGAGCCCGAGAGCGCGAACTCCTTCTTGATGATCTTCTCGGTCAGCACGAACCAGGAGTAGTCGTAACCGGTCTGGCGCAGGTGCTTGAGGGTGCCGAGGGTGTCGAACCCCGGGAAGAACGGCGCCGGCAGCCGCTTGCCGCTCGCGTCCAGCCACAGCGACGAGGGACCGGGGAGGATCCGGATGCCATGGTTGGCCCAGATCGAGTCCCAGTTGCGGATGCCCTCGACGTAGTGCCACATCCGGTCGTCGTTGATGATCCGGGCACCGGTCGCCGCGGTGATCTCGAGCATCCGGCCGTCCACGTGCGCAGGCACACCCGAGACCATCGAGCTGGGCGGGGTGCCGAGCCGGGACGGCCAGTGCTTGCGGACGAGGTCGTGGTCGCCGCCGATGCCGCCGGAGGTGACGATCACGGCCTGGCCACGGAGCTCGAAGTCCTCGACCTCGGTGCGCGAGGAGGCGTGCCCACGCTCGATGTCGCTGGGCTCGAGAACCTTGCCGTTGACGCCGACCGCCGCGCCGTCCTCGACCAGCACCTGGTCGACGCGGTGGCGGAAGGCGAAGGTGATCCGGCCGGTGTCCGCGTGGGCGCGCACCCGCCGCTCGAAGGGCTCGACGACGCCCGGCCCCGTCCCCCAGGTGATGTGGAAGCGAGGCACGGAGTTGCCGTGGCCGTCGGCGCGGCCGTCGCCACGTTCGGCCCAACCGACGACCGGGAAGAACCGGTGGCCCATCTCGCGCAGCCAGGATCGCTTCTCGCCGGCCGCGAAGTCGAGGTACGCCTCGGCCCAGCGCCGGGGCCACAGGTCCTCGTCACGGTCGAACTGAGCCGATCCCATCCAGTCCTGGAGCGCCAGCTCGGGTGAGTCCCTGATCCCCATCCGGCGCTGCTCGGGGCTGTCGACGAGGAAGAGTCCGCCGAGGCTCCAGAAGGCCTGGCCGCCGAGGGACTGCTCCGGCTCCTGGTCGACGAGCAGAACACTCTTTCCTGCATCGGCCGCCTCAGCCGCTGCCGCCAGGCCGGCGAGGCCGGCTCCCACCACGATCACGTCGGCGTGCTTGGTCATGTCGGCAGATCCTGCCACCTTCTATACCGGCGGGTACATAGAACCTGTCGCCCGACCGTTCCGCCTGGTGGACAGTTGTCGGACTCGCACCCCGAAGCCGCCGCCGAACGGCTTCCGAGCGGATAGATTTTTTGCTCGTGATCGACCCCAAGATGACCGCGAAGAGGCAGCAGAAGTGGGTCCAACGCGGCATCGACCGCACCGAGTCCTGGCTGAGCCGTAGCGGCAGCAGCCTCGGCCCGCTGATCCCGCACATCGCCACCGCGGGAGTGCTCATCGGGGACGAGGACCACGGCTGGATCCCGCAGGGCCTGGCGTACTCGCCCGAGGCCGAGCTCCTGCTGCAGGGCTACTACGGCGACAAGCTCGGCTCTGCGCTCGCGCTGATCGACAAGCCGTCGGGCGAGCTCATCAGCGCCGTCTACCTGGGCGGCCCGAAGGGCAGCGTCAGCGGCCCGGTCAACGCCGGCGGCGTCGCGGTCATCGGCGACGAGGTCTTCGTGTGCCGCGAGGGCAACCCGCCCCGCCTCTACCGCTACTCACTGGCGCAGATCATCCACGCCGAACCGCTCTCGACCGTCTCGACCGTCTCCCCGCTGGTCGCGCTCGCCGCCGGTTCCTACCTCGCAGCCACGAAGGATCTGCTCTACGTGGGGTCGCACGCCAACAACCGCATCTACAAGTACATCCGCAAGGACGACAGCTGGCAGATCAAGACCCCGATCGGCGTACGCACCCCTGTCGGCACCCAAGGCGTCGTGGTCCGCGAGGAGGAGTACGTCTTCAGCGTCTCCCGCGGCCCTGCCAAACGCAGTCAGCTGATCGTGCAGGACCGGGTCACGATTCGCCCCCGTGCGGTGCAGTGGCTGCCCAACCTGGCCGAAGGCATCGCCGAGGTCGGCGACGAGTTCTACGTGACCTACCAGTCCGGCGCCAGGCCGTACTCCCGCGGCTCAGCCAAAGGTCAGGCCTGGCCCTCCGCACACATGACCCGCACCCCCTTGGCCAAGCTCGGCCTGGAGCCGCGGAAGTCGGCGGACTCCCCCTGATCGAGCCTTGTGATCGAACCTTCTGATCAGGCCGGACAGTCGGCGATGTCGGCGAACTCCTCGCCATGCCGCTTCAGCCACTTCGCGACGTACGGGCAATGCGGGATGATCCGCCTCCCCTTCGCCCTCACATCGGCCAGCGCGAACGCCACCAGGTTCGAAGCCAGCCCCTGCCCGTTGTAGGCCTCGTCCACCTCGGTGTGCACGAAGTCCACGTGCGTGTCGTCCGGCAGGCGATAGGCCGCCAGCCCCGCAACGGTCTCGCCGTCGCGGATCTCGTAACGATGCTGGGCCGGGTTGTCTACGTACTCGATCTCGCTCACGCGCCTATTCTCCGCTTGTCGGCGGACTGAGGGGCGCTTTGTTGCTGGTCGTCTTTGTTGGGTTGGGGCCGCCGACCCGTTATGGATGGTGTTCACGCCGGATCCCGGAGTCAAGGACGGCCTTCGACCGCCGGCTTCGCCGGTCGCCTACGGCGATCCTTGACACCGGGATCCGTCGAGAATTTGGCTGGTTATCGGGTCGGCGGCGGGGTTTGGTGCAGCGAGTTTGGGTTGGGTGCGGGCTTGGGGATCGGAGGCGAGCGGTCCTGCCAGAGGAGGTTCGTCGGGGCGCTGTACTAGCCGATGACACCTTGTGAATCGTTCACAAGGGAGCGCTCCCGTGTCTTGCCGGAGGCCACAGGTCGTCGGCTATGGCAGAGGGTCCGAGTTCGTGAAATCCTTCACAAGGCCGACCCCGGCAGACGGGGTGGGCCGGAGCAGGCCGGAGCAGGCCGCAGCCAGGTCAGACGCGGCGGGTGAACCGGATCCGTCCGTCCGGGAGGCGTTCATAGTCGTAGTTGGGGTCGTGGGTCCGACGATGATCGCTGGAACACAACAGGACCATGTTGGCTAGATCGGTTCGGCCGCCTGCCGACCAGGGTTTCAGGTGATGGGCTTCGGTCCAGGCTGCTGGTGCGTCGCAGTCTTCGGCTTGGCAGCACTTGTCCCGTAACCGGAGTGCACGGTGTTGGACCGGGTGGGCCAGCCTTGTGGTGCGGCCGAAGTCGAGGATCTCCGAGCCGGTCCCCAGCACTACCGGGATCAGGTCGGCGTTGCAGGCCATCCGGCGGGCCTCGCCGGCGCTGACCTTGTCGCCGTCGAACCCCAACGCGGCGGCACCAAGGTCGTTGCGGAGGTCCTGAACGCTCATCGTGATGAACACTGTGGTCGCATGCCCTCCATGACGGGGGAGCTGGTCGACGTCGTAGGTCTCGATGACCCGGGCGAAGGCCTGGCCCAGCAACCGGTCATAGGGCGCTTTGCGGCCACGGTCCTCAGCCGAGAGCTTCCTCGGCTGCGCCAACGAGTCCAAGATGGTCCGGAGACGGTGGCCGACCGCGTGCGAGACCCGGGCGTGAATGTCGACCGTCCCGTCACCGTTGGCACGGGAGGTGAAGAACGTGCGGCGTTGGGCGCGTTCTTCTTCGCGTTGGAGGGCTTTGGCTTCGGCGGCCTCGAACCGTTCGGGGTCGACCTCGAACAGGATCCGCTTCCCGATGGTCTTCAGCTCCTTGGCGCTCATCTGGGTGGCGTAGTCGACCAGCAGCTTCTCTGCGAGGGCCAGGTCCTCAGCAGTGGCGACCGGGTCGGCCTCGACCGCCTCGAGCGCCTTGACGATCACCCGGGCCTTGTCCTGAGACACCACACCCTCAGCCAGGCCCGCGGCGACGAGCTCGTACCTCGCGACTCCGGCGGCGAGCTTCACCTCGGCACGACCGACCTTCTTGTCGACCAAGAGCTCGGTCCACATCCACCCGGAGACGTCTCTCGCACCGGTCTCCTCAGCGATGTCACCGGCGACAGCGAGGATCCGCAGTCTCAGCGCGGCTTGTTTGGCCTGGATGATCTCCAGCCGCTTCAACCGGTCCTTCTTCTCACCGGTGCGCCAGTAGGCGGGGTCTCGGGCGAGCAGGGTGTCGAGGGAGGACTCGAGGGCGGCGAGCTCTGCGTCGATCGGGTCGCCGGGGTTGGTGCCCCAGTGGTTGATCTCGGGTTCGAGACTCATCGCCGCCCCTCCTCTCCGAGTGTGTTCAGAGGCGTGTCGTGATGGGTCTGATTCTACCCCTTTCACCAGCATCTATGCCACCTATCTTCGCAGGTCAACCACTGTTTTCGCGGTGAGCGAACGACCCCGCACTTGTGGATGGTAAGTGGCCCGAAGGGCCACCCTCTCACCCCACGCGCATCACCGTTCCGAAGCAAGATTCCGCTGCGCCACACCCGGGCCGCCGCCCCGATAGCCAGCCATCTTTTTTCTCGACATGGTCCGGTGTCCAGGACCGCGAAGCGGCCGGCGAAGCCGGCGGCCGAAGGCCGTCCTTGACTCCGGGGCATGTCGAGAACACCCTCGAAGAAGGGTCGGCGGCCCACGCCAGCCTCAGGGTGGGACGTTCCGGCAGGGGGTCTCGACAGGCTCGACCACCGAGGGCAGGGAGGTCTCGACAAGCTCGACCACCGAGGCCGGTCGTCCCGGTAAGGAGCTGTGTTGGTCTCGACACGCCTCCGCCTAGCGGCTCCGGCGGCTCGACCAGCGGAGGTGGGGTCTCGACAAGCTCGACCAGCGAGGGCGGGATGTCTCACCCGACGAAGATTCAGGAGACACGACGCCGGTCAGGCCATGACAGGACGAGACCGACGAGATGGCGGTAGAACTCCGCGAGACGGCGTACGTCGGTGGTGTCGACGACGGTTCGGAGCAGCTCCGCCCCGCCTCACCTCCGGGGCGGACCGAGCCAGCGGGGCGTGGTGCCGAGGTAGTCCTCGTAGGTCCGGCCGAAGCTCCACGCCAGCGCGTGCTCCTCCGCGGGGATCTGGATTCGGTCCATCACGGCGACGAACGCGGCGGCGGGGACCAGCGGGAGCCAGCCGCCGCGCAGCAGCGCATGGGCGGTGAGGACGCCGGCCATGCTGACGTACATCGGGTTTCGGGTGTAGCGGAACGGGCCCTCGGTGACGACGGCGGTGCTGCGCTCGGGTTCCAGCGGGTTCACCGTGGTGTGCTTGCGACTGAACGCACGCACCGCGCTGACCGCCACATAGACCGATCCGGCCGCGACGGCACCAGCGGCGACAGATCTGACCGGCGTCGGCCGGCGGCGCGGAGCGAGCAGATGCTGGGCGGCCAGGCTCACTGCGACATAGACGGGCGGAGGCACCTTCGGCATGCCTTCCACCGTAACCCGGGACGTAAGGCCCGCACGCCCTCTTTCTTGGGTAGTTCCTAGTGAAGCAGGGCCCGGACCAGGCGTTCGGCAGCATCCGGCGCGGGCTCGGTGCGCTCGAGGGAGTGGAGCACGAAACCACCGACGAGCGCGCGCACGAACTCCATGACCGGCAGATCGGCCGGCAGCTGGCCGACCGCGACGGCAGCCTCGATGCGGGTGGAGACGGTGGCGGTGATGCCGAGGGCGTCGTTGAGGCGGGCGCCGATGTCGGGGCTCTCGCAGGCTGCAGCGACGAGCGAACGGACGAGACCGTCGTTTCCGGGCTGGGCGACGAGGTCGACCAGGTCCTGCATCCACGCGATCAAGTCGGCACGGATGTCCCCCGTGTCAGGTACGACCGGGCGGTCAGGCAACAGCATGTCCTCGATCAGGGCGTCGGCCACGACCGCGCTCTTGGACGACCACCAGCGATAGATCGTCTGCTTGGAGACACTCGCCTCGGCCGCGATGCCCTCGATGGTGAGGTGGTCATAGCCCCGGGCCGCGAAGAGCCGCCCGGTCGCCTCGAGCACCGCGAGACGAGCCTCCTCGCTGCGTACGGCGCCTCGACGGCGAGCTCCTGTTGACGCTGGCATGACGGCATCCTAAGAGCCTTCACCATCCCATGGCGAAGACTTGGATGTGACCCATCACTCCCTCGACGATCCTTGTCCGTCAGGACACAGGTGATTAACTGGACGCACCGTTGCGAATTACCGGAGGGATGCCGTCATGGCGGAGCTGTTGTATCGATTGGGCAAGACGGCCGCGCGCCGCGCCTGGCTGGTGATCCTTGCCTGGGTGCTGGCGCTGTCCGGCGCCGCCGGGGCGTACGTCGCCTGGTCCGGCGAGCTCACCACCAGCTTCGACATCCCAGGCCTGCCCTCGTCCGAGGTGGTCGACGAGCTCCAGGAGGGGCTGCCCGATCTGGCCGGCGGGTCCGGCACCATCGCCTTCCGGACCGAGGACGGCAGCCCGCTCAGCTCCAGCCAGAAGCAGGAGATCCAGGCGCTGATCACCAGCGCCGAGGACCTCCCCGACGTCACTGCGGTCACCGACCCGTTCCAGACCGAGGCCCAGCGCGAGGCGCAGGCCGAGAAGGTCGCCGATGGACAGGCCAGGATCGAGGCCGGCCTGAGCAAGCTCGAGCGTGCTCAGGCGAAGCTCGACAAGGCGCAGGCCGACATCGACGAGGCTCGCGCCCAGACGGAGGCAGCCGGGCTGCCGACCACCCAGATCGACGCCCAGCAGGCCGCCCTCGACAAGCAGCAGTCGAAGCTCGATGACAGCGCCGCCGACCTCGAGACCAGTGCCGCCGAGGCCGAGAACGGCGCCCAGCTGCTGGAGCTCTCCGAGGAGATCCGGATGGTCTCCGCGGACGGCTCGGCCGCCCTGGCCAACGTCGCCTACTCCGTCGGCCGTCTGGAGATGTCCGAGGAGACCAAGAAGGCCACCGTCGACCACTTCACCGACTCGCCCGTAGACGGGGTCGAGATCGGCGTCTCCGCCGACCTCTCCCAGGAGGCACCCAACCCGATGGGCCCGGGCGAGATCGTCGGTGTCGGCGTCGCCGCGATCGTCCTGCTGGTCATGCTCGGCACCATCATCGGCGCAGGCGTCCCGCTGGTCACCGCGCTGACCGGCGTCGGCATCGGTGCGCTCGGCGCGCTCTCCCTCTCCGGCGTCGTGCAGATGGCCTCGATGACCCCGATCCTCGGCCTGATGCTCGGTCTCGCCGTCGGCATCGACTACTCGCTCTTCATCCTCAACCGGCACCGCAAGCAGCTGCTCCACGGCTCCGACGTGAAGGAGTCGATCGCGCTCGCCAACGGCACCGCCGGCACCGCGGTCGTCTTCGCCGGCTCCACCGTGATCGTCGCGCTGGTCGCGCTCAACATGACCGGGATCCCGTTCCTCGGCCTGATGGGCTCGGTCGGTGCCGCCTGCGTCGCGATCGCCGTCCTGGTCGCGATCACCCTGACCCCGGCCATCCTCAGCCTGGTCGGCGGCCGCATCGTCTCCAAGCGGGCCAAGAAGAAGGTCAGCGCACAGGACGCCGCCGAGGCCCACGCCAAGCCGATGCCGACCTGGCGCGCGCTGGTCGCGGTCGTCGCCTCCGTGATCGCCCTGCTCGCTCTCGCGGTCCCCGCTCTCGACATGCGCCTCGGCCTGCCCGACGGCGGCTCGGAGCCCGAGGGTTCGCCGGCCAAGACCGCCTACACGATCACCGAGGATAGCTTCGGCGCCGGCGCCAACGGCCCGCTGCTGGTCGCCGCCGAGCTGCCCGACGGGCTCGGCGAGTCCGGCGTGCAGCAGGCACAGCTGACGGTCGCCAGGACGCTGGCTGACCTCGACGACGTCCGCGCCGTGGCTCCTGTCGCGGTCTCCGAGGACGGCCGTACGGCCGCCTTCCAGGTCGTTCCCGAAGAGGGCCCCAACAGCGTCTCCACCAACGAGCTGGTCAACGCGATCAGGGACATGCCGGCGGTCAACGGCGACATCACCCTCGGCGTCGCCGGCGCCACCGCGGTCGCGATCGACGTGTCCCAGGGGCTCACCGACGTACTCCTCCCCTACCTCGGCGTCGTCGTAGGACTCTCTCTGCTGATCCTGATCCTGGTCTTCCGCTCGATCCTGGTCCCGCTCATCGCGACCGGTGGCTTCGTGCTCTCGCTGCTGGCGACGTACGGCGTGGTGGTCGCGGTCTTCCAGAAGGGCATCGGCGCCGAGCTGATCGGCCTGGACAGCACCGGACCGATCCTGAGCTTCCTGCCGATCCTGCTGGTCGGGATCCTCTTCGGCCTGGCGATGGACTACCAGCTGTTCCTGGCCTCCGGGATGCGGGAGGCGTACGTCCACGGTGCGCCGGCCCGACTCGCCGTCGCCCAGGGCTTCCGCGCCGGGCGTTCGGTCGTCATCGCGGCCGGGCTGATCATGGTCTCGGTCTTCGGCGGGTTCGTCTTCGCCGAGTCGGTGATGATCCGGTCGATGGGCTTCGGCCTCGCCCTCGGTGTGCTGCTCGACGCCTTCATCGTCCGGATGCTGCTGATGCCGGCCCTGATGCATCTGCTCGGCGGCTCCGCGTGGTGGCTGCCGAAGTGGCTCGACCGCATCCTCCCGAACATGGACGTCGAAGGTGCCGCGCTCGAGCGCGCCCACGGCTCCACCGCCGTCGACGGGGCCACGGTCAAGCACGAGAAGGTCGGCGTCTGAGTCTGCGGCACAGGACCGTCGGTGGCGGCCGATAGGGTCGCCTCGTGCCCGACAACACTCCTGAACTGGGTCTCGACCCGCTTCGCGGGTTCGCAGGCTCACCCGCTGCGCTCGCTCGACCTCCTCACGTTACGCCGTCGCTCGTTCCTCGCGACGACGTCGGTTCGGATGTCCTTAGCCGTGTCTTCGGATACGAGGAGTTCCGCGGCGACCAGGCCGAGATCGTCGCGCACGTGGCGACCGGCGGTGATGCGCTGGTCCTGATGCCGACCGGTGGCGGAAAGTCGCTGTGCTACCAGATCCCGTCCCTGGTGAGGGCCGGGACCGGGGTCGTCATCTCGCCGTTGATCGCGCTGATGCAGGACCAGGTCGACGCGCTCTCGGCCCTCGGGGTGCGCGCCGGTTTCCTCAACTCCACCCAGATGCCCCACGAGCGACAGCAAGTGGAGAAGGCACTGCTCGCCGGTGAGCTGGACATGCTGTATCTGGCCCCGGAGCGGCTGCGGGTGCCCGAGACCGGGCGACTGCTCGACCAGGCCAAGATCTCGCTGTTCGCGATCGACGAGGCCCACTGCGTCTCCCAGTGGGGTCACGACTTCCGGCCCGACTACCTGCAGCTCTCCCACCTGCACGAGCGCTGGCCTGATGTGCCGCGGATCGCGCTGACCGCGACCGCCACCGCCGAGACCCGCCGCGAGATCGCGCAACGGCTCAACCTCGAGGACGCCCGCCACTTCGTGGCCTCCTTCGACCGGCCGAACATCCAATACCGGATCGCCCCGAAGGACAAGCCCGCCAAGCAGCTCCTCGACCTGATCCGCACCGAGCACCCCGGCGAGGCCGGCATCGTCTACTGCCTCTCCCGCAACTCGGTCGAGCGCACCGCCGCGACCCTGGTCGGCGCCGGGATCCCCGCGCTCCCCTACCACGCAGGCCTCGACACCCGGACCCGCGCGCAGAACCAGTCCCGCTTCCTGCGCGAGGACGGCATCGTCATGGTCGCCACGATCGCCTTCGGGATGGGGATCGACAAGCCGGACGTACGCTTCGTGGCCCATCTCGACCTGCCCAAGTCGGTCGAGGGCTACTACCAGGAGACCGGCCGAGCCGGGCGTGACGGACAGCCGTCGACGGCGTGGCTGGCCTACGGGCTGGCCGACGTCGTCCAGCAGCGGC
The DNA here is from genome assembly GCF_040613495.1 of Nocardioides sp. NPDC006273. Lineage (NCBI taxonomy): Bacteria > Bacillati > Actinomycetota > Actinomycetes > Propionibacteriales > Nocardioidaceae > Nocardioides > Nocardioides sp. NPDC006273. Next base: position 49,295 of record NZ_JBEXSD010000042.1, read on the forward strand.
AGATGATCGAGACCTCCGAGGGCGACCGGGCCCACAAGCACCGGCTCGGCCAGAACCTCAACGCGATGCTGGCGCTGTGCGAGACAGTCGACTGCCGGCGGGTGCAGCTGCTGCGCTACTTCGGCCAGGCCACGGAGCCCTGCGGCAACTGCGACACCTGTCTGACGCCGCCGGAGTCCTGGGACGGCACCATCCCCGCCCAGAAGGTCCTCTCCACCGTCATCCGGCTCGACCGCGAGCGCAACGGACAGCGCTTCGGGGCGGGGCAGATCGTCGACATCCTGCGGGGCAAGGAGACCGAGAAGGTCCGCCAGTTCCGCCACCACGAGCTCTCGGTCTTCGGCATCGGCACCGACATCGCCGAGAGCGACTGGCACTCGGTCATCCGCCAGCTCCTGGCCCGGGAGATGCTCGCGGTCGACCCCCGCTACGGCGTCTTCTCACTGACCGACGCCGCCGGACCGGTGCTCCGCTCGGAGCAGCAGCTGATGCTCCGCAAGGAGCCGCCGCGGCAGGCCCGACGCGGCAGCTCCGGCGAGCGCAAGCCCAAGGTGGCAGCCGCCGACCTGTCCCCGGAGGCCGCCGAGGTCTTCGAGCGCCTGCGCGCATGGCGCGGCGAGGTCGCCAAGGAGCAGGGCGTGCCTGCGTACGTCGTCTTCCACGACGCCACCCTCCGCGAGATCGCGACCCGGCTGCCGGCCAGCCGCGACGAGCTCGGGACGATCAGTGGGATCGGCGAGGCGAAGCTGGAGAAGTACGCCGACGGGGTGCTCGCCGTTCTCTAGGTGGCAGCCCCCTCGGTCCTCGCCCTCGGTAGGCTGCGCCGCGATGAGTTCACAGGTCTGGTACGTCAGCTACGGATCCAACATGTGCCGCGACCGTCTCGGTGCCTACCTCCTCGGCGGCCAACCGGTGGGTGCGCTGCGGTCGTACGTCGGGGCCCGTACGCCTGCCATGCCGGTCGACGACGTCGCCGTCGACCTTCCCGGACGCCTCTACTTCGCGGGCGAGTCGAGGACGTGGACCGGCGGGGTGGCGTTCTACGACCACGACGCGGCCGGATCGTGGACCGCTGCCCGGGCCTTCCGGATGACCGCCGAGCAGTTCGCCGACATCGCCGCTCAGGAGATGGACCGGCTGCCCGCCCACGGCGACCCGATCGAGAAGGTCGTCATCGACGGGCTCGAGGAGGGCCGCCACGAGGCGGGACCGGGGCACTACGAGACCCTGATCGAGGTCGGGCGCCGCGACGGGCTCCCGATGCTCACCTTCACCGCGCCGCACGGCTTCGACGCGGTCCCGCACACCTTGCCGTCGGCTGCGTACGTCTCGATGCTCGTTCGCGGGCTCGAGGAGGCGCGTGGCTGGGATCGCCGACAGGCCACGGCGTACGTCAGGAAGCGCTGCTGAGCGCCTCGCGCAGCAAGCGCACCGCCTTGGGCCCGACGCCGTGGAGCGGCAGCAGAGTGTCCAGGTCCTCGGGCAGATCGCACAGCGTGCGATGACCCGCCGCCAGCAGCGCCCCTGTTGCCGGTCGGCCGATCTTCACACCATCGAAGATCGGTCCGGCGTCCTCGGTCGTCGACATCGGATCAGGCTACGGCTCAGACCTTCACGGTAGGGCACTAACCTGCGCGTATGAGCATCGGACAAGCTGACGAGCGCGCACTTCTCGAAGGAATGGTCGACCTCCAGCGCGGTGAGATCAGCGGCATCCTCGAGGATCTCGACGACGAGGAGGCGCGGCGGAAGCTGGTCCCGTCGCTGACCACGCCCCTGGGGCTGGTGAAGCACGCGACCTTCGTGGAGAAGGTGTGGTTCCACTCGCGCGTCGCGAACGTGCCGCGCAAGGAGATCGGGCTGCCCGACACGGTCGACGAGAGCTTCGTGCTCGCTCCGGAGGACACCGTCGAGTCCGTCCGAGCCGCCTACCTGGCCGCCTGCGAGCACTCCCGCGAGGTCGCCGCCGCACATGAGCTGGACGAGGAGTTCCCCTGGCACGGGAAGCAGGTGACGCTGCGTTTCGTCTACGTGCACATGGTCCAGGAGCTGGCCCGCCATGCCGGTCACGGAGACATCCTCATCGAGCAGATCCGCGCCGCCCGTCAGAGCAGCTGATCCAGCACCTCCCCTGTGTCGGGTCGGCTCGTCATGACGAGCCG